>CAYFRR010000025.1:3032-13884 GCA_964345505.1 uncultured Rhodothermales bacterium | reverse complement strand
TGAGCTGGGGGCGTACCCCTTTTAACGAGCCTATTCGCTTAAAGAAAAAAGGCAGCGCCGCCGAAGCAGCACTGCCTTTGTGTACGGAGCGTAGGGCGTGAACCCTACAGCAGCGCCCGTGAGGCGCTTTAGTAGTCCATATCGTCAAAGCCAGCGCCGGCCGTAGCCTTCCGCTTAGACTTGGCGGGGCGCTCGGCAATGATGCTCTCGGTGGTGAGCAGCAAACTCGCCACGGAGGCTGCATTCTCAAGCGCGGTCCGTGCTACCTTGGTCGGGTCCAGCACACCTTCTGCCAGCAGATCGCCGTAGGTTTCGGTGCGGGCATTGAAGCCAAAGTCGTCTGCTCCTTCCCGGACGCGCCCGACCACAATTGAGCCTTCGAGACCGGCGTTGTGCACAATCTGGCGCAGCGGCTCCTCCAGCGCGCGGTGCACGATGCGCACGCCGTGCTGCTGATCCTCGTTGTCCAGTGCGAGCGTGCTAAGCGCATCCTGCGCGCGAATGAAGGCCACCCCACCGCCCGGGACGACGCCTTCCTCTACAGCCGCTCGGGTGGCATGCAGGGCATCTTCTACGCGGGCTTTCTTTTCTTTGAGTTCGATTTCGGTAGCCGCGCCAATCTTAAGCACGGCAACCCCGCCGGCCAGTTTGGCCAACCGCTCCTGCAGCTTCTCGCCGTCGTAGTCACTGGTCGACGCCTCAATTTGCTGCCGGATTTGCTGCACCCGTGCCTTGATTTGCTCCGACACGCCAGCGCCGTCTACCACCGTCGTGTTGTCTTTGGTGAGGACGATGCGCTGCGCTCGACCCAGCGCGTCCAGCGTGGTGTTTTCCAACCGGTAGCCCTTCTCTTCGCTGATCACCGTGCCACCGGTGAGAACGGCCAGGTCCTCCAGCATAGCTTTCCGCCGGTCCCCAAAGCCGGGGGCTTTGACGGCCGCCACGTTTAGCGTGCCTCGGAGCTTGTTAACGACCAGCGTCGCCAGGGCCTCGCCCTCAATGTTCTCCGCCACAATGAGCAGCGGCTTATTCAGCTGTGCCACCTTTTCAAGGATGGGCAGCACGTCCTTCATCGTGGAGATCTTCTTGTCGTGGATCAGGATATAGGCATCCTCAAGCACCGCCTCCATCGTGTCGGCATCCGTCACGAAGTAGGGCGACAGGTAGCCGCGGTCGAACTGCATCCCTTCGACCACGTCAAGGAGGGTATCGGTGCCTTTGGCACTCTCCACCGTGATCACCCCGTCCTTGCCTACGCGGTCGAACGCATCGGCCAGTAAGGCGCCAATGGCGTCGTCATTGTTCGCGGATATGGCCGCTACCTGCGCGATTTCGTCCTTGCCGTCAATCTCGCGACTTTGCTCCCGCAGGCGCGCCACGACGGCCGTAACGGCAGCGTCGACGCCGCGCTTCAGGTCCATGGGGTTGACACCCGATGTCACCGACTTCATGCCGGAGGTGAGGATGGCCTGCGCCAGGACCGTGGCCGTGGTGGTGCCATCCCCGGCTACATCGCTGGTCTTTGACGCCACCTCTTTCACCATCTGCGCGCCAACATTCTCGAGGCGATCCTTTAGGTCGATCTCTTTAGCGACGGTCACCCCGTCTTTTGTGACCGTCGGGGCACCATAGCTTTTCTCGATGAGGACGTTGCGGCCCTTGGGGCCCAGCGTGACTTTCACAGCATTGGCCAAGGTATCGACCCCACGCTTGAGCGCGTTGCGAGCCTCGGCATCAAAAATGATCTGTTTTGACATTGCTCATTTGGTGGTTTGGTGCGGACCTTTCGTCGTATTGACGTAGACCCCGCACAGGTTGATAAGTAGACGCATCAGGCGTTCACCACGCCCAGGATATCGGTCTCCCGCATAATGAGGAAGTCTTCGCCGTCGAGCGTCACCTCCGTTCCCGCGTACTTTCCGTAGAGGACCGCATCGCCGTCGTTTACGGACATCTCGACGCGTACGCCGTTTTCCGTCGTACCAGGTCCTACGGATACCACGGTACCCTGCTGCGGCTTCTCTTTGGCGGTGTCGGGAATGAAGAGCCCGCCAGCGGTCGTTTCTTCTGCGGGGTCGGGGCGGACCAAGACGCGGTCGCCCAGAGGCTTGAGTTGTGTCATAGTGTGCAACGAGTCGTTCGTTTGGATGAGACCATCACCGCGCTGCCTTCGCGGCGTCAGGTGCGATATAATCTACCACTGCTCCATCAAACCGTGTGCCGTGCGTGGTGCAACGAACCCAGAGCGGTCAACATGGCAGCCCACCACCAAAACATCGGCGATTGGGTGTGGCGGGGCTTTCGACGAGAAGACGGCCTGCACATCTGTCAACGCGGCAGCCACGGGTCCTGACGCATCTTCCATCCGACGTCCGGTGTGGACTGCCAGCCCCTGCTTGGAATGCCGTTTGTCGTTAGCGATGGGTGGATTAGGTAGTCATAGTCGCAACTCATACACACAACGCACAGGTGATACCCTATGACACGTTTACTCACACGCACGCCCCGACTTCGGCCACGCACGCGCTTGTTTAATGAGCTTTTTGATGCGCCCCAAGAATCCGAATCGACCGTTTGGTCGCCCACGCTGGATATCGCGGAAACAAGCGATGGGTACCACGTGGCACTGGATCTACCGGGACTGTCCCGCGAGGATGTGACACTCACGTTTGAAGATGACATCCTCAAGATCAGTGGTGAACGGACTCTTCCGCAGCAGGACACGGATCCGCAGTACCACCGGCTGGAGCGCTGGCAGGGCCGCTTCTTCCGGCGCCTTCGCTTCGGGGACGGGATTAACCCCGATGGTATCGAGGCACGCTTCACGGATGGCGTCCTGACCATCTTCGTCCCGAAGACCGAAGAGCGGCAGCCGCGCCGCATTGCCATTGAGTAAGTGAGCCGTCGGCTCTACGCCGATCTTCACCTTACGAGGCCCCATCGACTACGGTCGGTGGGGCTTTTTTCATGGGCCGTTGCCACGCCTCCTTCAGCGAGTCCCCGGGCGTCCGGTGGTGAGCACATCTTGCGCCTTTAGAGACAAACACGGTGGGCGATACGCTACATCCTGCTCGTTTATGCATCGTAGTGCCTGCGCTAAACTAAAACCCGGCCCCCCTCTTCTCATGCTGCAGTCTCTTTTCCGCGCCTTTGCCCCTGACAGCACTAAGCGCAAGGCCCGCTCGGTTAAGCGCGTCCTATTCACGCTCGTGGGCATTGGGCTTTGCCTGGGCGGGCTGTGGATGCTGTACCCCGTGGCCGAATGGGTCGTGCTAACAGGCGAAATACCGCCTGATGCCATGCAGACGTTGTTCATCGGCCTCATCATGTGCTTCATCGGGGTGATGGCTCTTGTCTCTGCGCACCGCGGATCGAAGCAGCATGAACAGTATGCGGAGGCGCTGGCCCACGAGAAGCCCTGGACGCTGCGGGAGGCGTGGCAGCGGAACGAGATCCGTCATCGCACCCGCCCTGAGCCAACGGTGCTGGTGCTTGGCACCCTGTTCCTTGTCGGTGGACTCGCCGGCGGCGGATTTATTATCAATGACGCGATCATCGGCACCGATCAACCCGAGTGGGCTGCCTTGCTTGTGCTCATCTTTCCTGCTGCGGGGCTGGGCATGCTTGCCAGTGCCTACTACAAATGGCAGAAGGGGCGGCGCTTTGGCACCTCTACGCTGCGTCTCGATGACCTACCCGGCCGGTTAGGGAGCCGGATCGCGGCACGCGTACGGGCGAACCTGCCCGCCGACCAGTTGCCCGAGCACGGCATCCGTGTGGAGTGCTCATGCTACCGCCGCACCGTGCACTATGAGCGCAGCAGCAGTGACAGTAATAGCAAGACGAAAAAGGTCACCATGCGCTTGCTCTGGCGCGACGAGCACCACATGCGGCCCATGAGCGTCACCTCGGAGGGCATCGAGATTCCTGTATCGTTTGAGCTCCCAGAGGACTACCCCACCTCTACTCCAATCCATCGGTCGGATTCCTACCTTGCGCGCACCCGAGAGAGCGATATTCGATGGATGATCGAGGTGCACGCCGAGGTGCCCGGTACGGATTACGATGCCTCATTTGAGATTCCGGTGTTCGCCCCGGAAGATGCCGAACAGCCTGAGCGTGACGCAGATGAGGTACCGGACGGTGTTGTGGAGGGCCAACCGGTCATTCCCGCGAGTGCCTTCAGCGGCGGCGGGCTGCTGGACTCCTCGGCAGCGGACGATCCCTACGCGGAATACTACGTCGCGCCCGATCTGGACGGGCCGATCAGCAAAAACATCACGCTGGAGCGCCTGCCGGGCGACGGCCTCCGATTGCACGTGGACGCCCAACGTGACTCGTGGACCCCTTACCTCGTTGGCGTGGGAGGTATCGTGATGGTTGTTATCGGCATCGTTGGAGTGCCCGCCGGGCTGGGCTTGGTCGGGTTGATCTTCCTTCTATTTGGCGGACTCCTGCTCTGGGGCGCCAAGACGATGCTCACGCACGAAACGATTCTGACCATCGAAAACGGAACCGTCACCGTTGCCACGGGCGCTGGTGGAAGGAAGAAAACAACCTTTCCCGTGGACGAGCTCAAAGAAGCCCGCGTCGAGATTACTGGCACGCAAAATCAATCGCATTACACCATTGTGTTGCAGAAGTACGGGGACACAACCGAGCAGCCGGGTGGACTGGCCGGGCAGGTGCTAAGCGACATGGGATCGTATCTTGGCGAGGAGAACGCAGAAAAAGTCGAGGACAGCTTGCAGAATCTCCGCTCGGTCGTTGCACGCATTGATAACCTGCATGATAAGCAGGAAGCGGACTGGTTGGTTGAGCAGATTCACCACGCGCTGGATGGGCAGCCAGCGTAACGAGCGCAGACTATGGGATTGGAGACCCTACGGCTGGACGTCCTACCGCTGGAGGGGATCACCGATGTGTGGCTGCTGTTCTGCCCCCATCCTGATCCCATTCCAGTTTATACTTCCTCATGAAGGTCGTTCATGGTCCCGTCTCAGGCATTCGCTCAGGGCGGCTCGATCGCGGAATCAACACCCAGAGTTACTGCTATCGGTTCGGAAACGCGCTTATCGACACCGGCCCGCCCGCCGGCTGGCGCACCGTACGCACGTTTGCTGAAGCGGAGCACGCGCGGAAGCCCATCGAGCAGATCGTGCTCACCCATCACCATGAAGACCACGCAGGCAACGCATCCCGTCTGCAGGACCTGCTCGGATGCCCTGTGTACGCTCCGCCGGATAGCTTGGAACGGCTGCGCACGGGGTATCGGCAAGAGCTGTATCGGCGCGTTGTATGGGGCAAGCAGCCACACGTCACGGCCCAGCCGCTCCCCGACAACATTGACGTTGGTTCGGGCGAACGCCTGCTGGTGATTTCGGCTCCAGGGCATGCCGACGACATGGTATGCCTGCACGACCCATCCCGTGACTGGCTTTTCAGCGCCGATCTCTACCTGACGCGCCGGCCCCACTACCTGCGCTTCGACGAGGACTTACCCACGCTCATTCGCTCGCTTCGCGCGCTCCAGGCGCGTTCCATAAACACGATGTTTTGCGGGCACGCTGGTGTCGTTGCAATGGGAGGACAGGCGCTCAAGTCAAAATTGCACTATCTCGTTGCGTTGTCTGCTCGCGCGCAAGCCATGCGGGCACAGGGGCAGTCTGTTGATGCCATTCGCTCGGATCTTCTGGGACGAGAGGGCCTGCTGTACTATGTCACCACAGGTGACTTCTCCAAACAGCACCTGATCGAAGCGGCGCTTCACGTGGATCTTGGGGCGCACGAGAGCATCTTCACCGAGACGGAGTAGGGCGCGCTATGCAGCCCGCACCGTAGCGTCAATGGTGTATTGTTGATGCGCCCATTGTTGGACGCGCCCAGCCCCATCTACGATTACATCGATCCGCCCCAGCCGGATACCCGCAAAGCCGACCTGCGCGATCTGCGTGGCAGCCGCGTGTTCGTGCGGGATCACATGCGGCCTGTCCAAAAAGGTGTGGGTGTGCCCACCAAGGATCAGGTCGATCCCCTCCACTTGTTCAGCGAGCCGCACGTCGCTTGGGCGATCCGATCGGTAGCGGTAGCCCATGTGAGACAGGCATACGATCAGGTCGCACCCGTCGCCGCGTAACTGCTGGACCATCTCCCGAGCGACGCCCACCGGGTCCTGGTACGTCACGCCCTGATGGAGTGATGGAAGCACCAGCCCGTCGAAGGCGATGCCGAGACCAAACAGGCCGACCTTCATTCCATCGAACGTGCGCGACGTGTACGGCGTAACGTGTGGCGCAAGGGGCGAGCCCTGCACGTTGTAGTTGGCCGAGATGAACTCGAAGTCAGCGAACGGCACCACATCCATGAAGCCGCTCACCCCATTGTCGAAGTCGTGGTTGCCCAGCGTGGCGACGTCATACTCCATCTTCGACATCGCTTTGAACTCCAGCTCCCCATCGAAGAAGTTGAAGTACGGCGTGCCCTGAAAGATGTCGCCGCTATCCAGAAGCAGGACATGCTCGTGCTGCTCCCGAATGTCGTTGATCAGGGCCGAGCGACGCGCGACGCCTCCCAGTCCTGCGTTCCGCCCCCCGTCTTCAGGAAAAGGGTCGATGCGCGAGTGCGTATCGTTGGTGTGCAGGATGACGAGGTGGGTCCGTTGATCGGCGGCGGCGCTGAGGCCGGGCCAAAGGGTAGCACCAGCGGCGCTGGCCGTGAGGGTGCGAAGGAAGTGGCGGCGGGAGACAGTCATTGGGCAGGGCCATTCGTGGAAGTCAGCTATTACAGCGCGTGCGGTTACTCCATCGGGGTGATGCGTCCCTCGATTTCAGCAGTGAGCGTACCCATAGACTCGAAGTATGCGATAAATGCCTCGCGCAGGAGCATGGGCAACTCCTCGCGGGGCTTACCTTCCAGCATGGGGGCTCCGCCTCCATCCGCGAGGTAATCGGAGGTCACGAGCCGGTAGTCCGCAGACCGATCCAGGGGGGCATCATTCACGCGGATATTGGCGACAGCATCCGTCTCGGGGTCGAATGCGAACGAGAAGCCCGCAATGGGCTCGCCTCCGTAGCGGGCCACCAACTGCTCGGCAAGCGTCTCCACTTCGGAGCCCGATAGTGTAAGCACGACCATCCGGTTCTCAAACGGCATGAGCTCGTAAACCTTGGACACGGTAATGTCCCCGGGCCCGATGGGGACCCGCAGCCCGCCATTATTGGTGAGGGCCATGTGCACCGGGCCGTCTGAGAGCTGCCGCGCGTGGTAGAGCATGGCATCAGCTGCCAAGTTGCCAAGGGGCCCCTCGGGCCGTCCCTCTCGCAACTCCTCCGGGGCGTAGGCAATCACCCGCTCGACCTCCGCCTGCATATCGGCCCGATAGGGGGCCACCAGTTCCTCCATTGCGGCATCCTGGGGTATCGCGTCTGATATGACCGTGTACGAGACCTCGACAGATCCCGGTTCGTCCGTTGCTTCGGCAGTTGGGGCTGTGCTACCGCAACCTGCGGCGAACATCAGCGACGCGAAGAGCAGTGCAACGGTAGCGAGGGCATTAGTGTGGCGGGAATGCAGCGGCATAAAAACCATTCAGGCGTGCGGAAGAGGAAAGCTATGCGAGGTCGGGTGCGTACGGCTCTCGCACATAATAGTATCCCAGCGCGAGAAAGTCGTAAAGCGCATGCACCAGGATAGGAAGCAGCAGGTTGCCAGTCCAGAAATAGAGCCCGCCGAGATAAGCTCCCATAACCGTTGCGAGGACGAAGTACGCCGGCGTAATGAAGTGCGCCACGCCAAACATGACGCTTGCCACGACCAGCGCTCCCGCATCACCGATCCAGCCTGTCAGCCCGAGCTGCACGACACCACGAAACAGCAGCTCTTCACCAATGCCGGCGATCAGCGAGAGGATGGCAATACCCCAGACTCCCGTCGTGCGAAACATGGGCAGCAGTAGTCGACGTGTTAGCTGCGTCAATTCCTTCAGCCAGGAGTAAGGGAGTTGAAGTAATCCGATGAACAGCGCCACCAGGGGTACAGTCGCCAGAAGCCCTTGCCCCAACACGCTCCAGCTCCATGTCAGATCCAGCCAAGGGGTGAGGCCGAACGGCAGCGCCAGCCCAAGGGCCAGCAGCAGCAGGCTCCCTTCCACAGCAATCCCGTGCTTCAGCGTTGGCCCGCGGGATGAGTCGGTATCCTGTGGAAAAGCGGACGTCATATCGCATGCATGCGGGCCTGGTTACGAGTTCGGGGACGGGGCGACTTGCGTCGGGCCGGTGTCCTCCAGCGACGGGTCCCCATCCAGTGCGTCCCAGGCCACCTGCAAGGCCTCTTGAAACTGGGCCATCGGCTGGTTGCCATAGAACGAAACGACGCCCTGATACGGCCCGGGTACGTTATACACGAAGGTGGGCGTGCCCTGTACTTGTGCCTGCTGGGCCAGCTGCACATCGCCTAAGATGAGCGGCGCCATAGCGCTCCGCTCCATGCAGTCCGCAAACGCATCAAGGGGAAGCCCGAGCGTCTCGGCGTACGCGACAAATTGTCCACGCGGATCGTGCAGCTGACGCCAGGTCTCCTGCTCCTGGAGCAGCCGTTGCTGCATGCCCTCAAAGGCGGACCGCCCCCCAAAGCCGCCGGCACAAAGGGCCGCTTCAGCCGCGTGATACCCGCGCATCAGGCGCGGTACGGGATAAAAGCGCACAACGAAATTTACCCGTCCCGTATCGACGAATTGGGTGCGGAGGGAGTCCATCCGCTCGGTGTGAAACGCCGCGCAGTCGGGGCACGCGTAGTCTACGTATTCATCGACCGTTACGCGGGTCGTGTCGGTGCCGTACATCCGTGCCCGATCGGCCTGTTGTATGAGCCGCGTGTCGTTCTGAAACGACTGGTCGTCTGTGACGCTCGGCAGCGTATCGCTGCGCTCGCAGGCGGCGAGCAACACAAGGATTGGCGCAAGCAATAAAAGAACCCAACGCATAAGCGTACGGCGGGGAGCATGAGTAAAGTCAGCAAGGATAGGACCGCCGCGGGTACGATCTGATTCAGGCTCACCAAAAGCTCGCACAGAGCAGGCTCAGGCAGCGGCGGCAATCCGCGTACCTGCCTGACGCGCCCCGACGATGTTGCGCGCAACAGGGCCGATCTCAAGCTCAGCCAGCGGCCCACTAACAAACAGACCGGGATGCCACTCCAAGGACGCGTCCACGATGGGGTAGCCACAGGAGGCGCACGAAAGGCCCAGCGCATGGATGGCGCGGGTTAACCAGGACCCGCCAGGGCGGCGGCGCGCAAACCCTGTAGCCAGCACGATGCGATCCGCTGCGATGGTTTCCGCACCTTCTGAAAGCGTGCCCACAAGCGTCCCCCTCCCCGACACGTAAGCGCGTACAAGCTCGCCCTGCCTGATGGTGAGCCGGTCTCGCTGGGCGATACGTGTCAGCCGCCGATGTAACCGTGGCGGCACTGCTCCCCGATGCCGAGCGTTGTTCACTACGGCGCGCCGGGCATCCCAGTCAGGTATCGCCTGAAAAGCGGTTTGGTGCTTCGGACCCATCCAGCCAGGATCGCTATCCAGTTGATGAACGCGCGCCGCATGCCGACGCAGTAGTGTGATCTCCTCCGCGCCGTCCTGGTAGAGTGCCATCGCAACCTGGGCAGCAGTGATCCCTCCTCCCACGATCAGGGTGTGCCCATGCAGGGGCAGCTGTTTTCGATCGAAGAGCGGATCAAATATGTGGTGGATGGACGCTGGGGTCTCGCGGAGCTGGACGGCCCACGCGGGCCAGTGGGGCTGATCACTTGCGCCAATCGCCAACAGCACGCGGCGAGCATGCAGTGATCCGCGGGGCGTTTCGACCACATATCCGGCAGTGTCCGCACATTGGCGGAGTCCGCAAGCGCGGCCTTCAAGACGCAGCTCCTTCAGTTGGTGCGCGTGTACTACCTCGCGGCAATGCGCGGCAAATAATGCGCTGGAGGGGCGCTTGTAGGGATGTGCGAAGGGTTGCGCCGCTGTCTCCGCACGATCTGCGAAGTGCTTCAGGTCGAACGGATGTAGGGCGAGATGGTGCACCACACTGGAGCGCAGATACGCCATGCCCGTGTTCCGGGTACACGTGTGCCAGCGGGCGAGCGGTTCTTGCCAGGGGTCTAACACGCGGAGTCGATGGCGTGGCACACCCGCCTGGGCTGTGAGCACGTGCGAGAGGTGCGTGCCATGAACTCCGCCGCCTACAATCAACCACTCAAGCATCCGCACACACGGGCTTATCCTGCCGCGCTGACCGCGTGGCCCGGTAATGAATCCAATGACCTGCCACCAGAAGCGAGCCTCCCGTCATATTTATCGCTGCTTCCGTCCATGCATTCGTGTAGGGATGGAGGAAGATGGTCCCCACAATGATCGCACTGCCCAGCAAGAGCAGCGGGCCCACCCAACGGTGCCGGTGCGTGCGATGCGCACTCCAAGCGACAAAGGCTGCCACCGGTACGATGAGAAGGGCCAACCAGAGATGCATGTCGACCGCGGCCCACACGGCCAGTCCCGAGGCTATCAGCGGCAGGGTCAAACAGTGGATTAGGCAAGCTACAGACAGCCCAATACCCAATCGATCCCAGAAGGGATGGGAGGTCCCCTCGTCCGAAGAGGTAGCACAGGTAGGACATTGTGAAGACATAACGTGCGGCGTATCTATGTCAATTTATTTCGTGTGTATAGATACACACGCGCTGAGTTCCGAACGCTTTTGTGCTTTGATAGCACGCTTCGGTAGTGTGCTTTGATGATGCGCAGAACAGCGCTGAAGAACGTTCTTGGTTTGGCCATGTTCTACAACCGGACATCCTCATT
>CAYFRR010000025.1:0-2932 GCA_964345505.1 uncultured Rhodothermales bacterium | reverse complement strand
GAAGAACGTTCTTGGTTTGGCCATGTTCTACAACCGGACATCCTCATTTCGATGCCACGCCACACGAAACTATTTTGTTGATTTCGTGTGTACTTGGTACGCACTGTTGACATCATCTTCCCTGTCGTGTGGGCCCTGACAATACGGATTAAGCAACAGCTACTATTCCTGCTCCCCATTAACGCTCGCGACGAGCATCGTGCATGAAACGACTTAACTTCACGCTCGACGACGCAACGATCGAGTTGCTCGACAATATTTCGAAGACGTACTACGGCGGCAACAAATCCCAAACCGTTCGCGCGGCTCTTGAGAGCCTGGCGACCCACATCGGGCACGACGGGTGGGTTGTAGCCGGATACTCCCCCACCCGCATCGACGAGGAAGCGGCGTGCCATACCTGTAGTACTGTGCATGCAGAGGGCGACGTCCTCTTCCGGCCAGTGTTTGAGCGCGGGCGCAGCCCAAAGGCGTTAGATCAGATACCAAGCGAACAATGGCTGGAGTGTCCCCAGTGTGCAGAGCAGCAATTGATCTAACAGCACGCCCTCGGCATCGACCGTGCAGTACCTTTCACACGCGCTACCGTCGTCGTTGCATTTGAAGCAGAGGTGGTACTATGGCTGCTCCTTTCTCGCCCGAAGCATCGCGCTCGGATAACGAGCAAGCCGCCAGTGGTCGATCAAGTCGTTCAAAGAAACGACGCTGGATCGCACTGCTGGCCGTGCTGCTTATGCTTGCTTACGCCATGACGGATGTGATTGACCCCTTTGGTGGGGAGCCGTACATCGCTATTCCTCACGGAGATCACGTGCATTACGTACCAGAGGATCGCAACCCCGACGTGCCGCTGTCCAGTTTTCCGACGAGCAAACCCCGCAGCGACGAGCGGATTACACCTACCGGACAGATCGTACCCGTGGAAGACAGCTGACGAAGCGCGTCAACGCTGCGCGATGACTATATCCCGTAGCACGTTGGCCTCATCCTTGATTTCTTGCATGCGCTGTTTCACGAGGTCGCCAATGCTCACGATCCCCAGTAACTCTGTGCTTTCCACCACGGGAAGGTGACGCACACGCTCACGCGTCATCCAGTTCATGGCGGTGTTAGTACTATCGGAAGGCGCGCAGGTAAAGATCTGCTCGGTTGCGTATGACCCTAGCGGTTCAGTGAGGGCGGTCTGCCCTCGCGTGGCAAGTGCAGCGATCACATCGCGCTCGGATATGATACCGGCGATTTCGTCGTTTGCGCCCAGCACTACAAGCGCACCGATGCCCTTCTCGTGTAGCCGCTCAACGGCCACGGCCAAGGGCTGGTTGAGCCGGATTGTATACACCACGGAGCCTTTCCTCTTCAACACGTTTTTGATGGTCATAGCAGGAGATCGGAATTTGGAGTAAAGGGCGTTGGTCTGTGCTGTGATTAGTCGTTACTCTCGGTGCTCCAACGATTCCGAAGGGGCTCTTCAAGCTCGGTAAGACCCAAGGTACGCCCCACCTCAAGGGCTTGCTCTACATCGTCACCTGCCAAGAAATAAGCCCGAGCGGCAAACAGCGCCCCCACGCGGTTTCCGCTGCTGCAGTGCATCAGCACAGGAAACAGGTCGGCATCATCGACAATGGCAGCGAGCTCCTCCGCGTTTTCTTCCGTCACATCGTTGGCATCGGCAACCGAAATGCGGTAATAGTGCAGGCCAAGCTCGTCCTCCATGAAGGACCGCGTGTACCACGCGGGTAATTCGTCATCAGGGCGCAGGTTAACTACCGTCGTGTAGCCCTCCTCCGCTGCGAGACGGAGGTCGTCTTGCGTTGGCTGTCCGCCGATAAGCAAATCATCGAATGGCATGACGGCATTCGGGATGTCGATGACAGGAACCCTGCTTTCGCCGTCCATTTGCTTTACAGGCTCGCTGGGATCATCCATGGGCACCCCATTGCGGTCGGCCTCGTCTGCTGTATCCGTGGCACAACCTACAATCACAAGCGAAGCGCAGAGCAAACCGAGGAAAAATCGAGGCACGAGGGACATAGGCGCTGCGCAGGTTGTGAGAGAGCCTGTCGAAACATGACAGGGATCATTCTATGTCTGCTATGCTCTGTGGTTCGTAATCTGCAGCGCTAACGCACGGCAGCGGTTCCGATGTTCGCACCTCTGGATCGCCGTGCCTATACTACGCGTGCCTACTTGATGACTGCTCCGCTTTGTACCTCTTTGCATCTGCGCTCTGGCCCATGCCTTCCGGTCCGCCCCTGAAACCCGACATCCCTCGCCATGAACAAGTCAGCGACTGGCTGCGGGAGCAGATACAGTCGGGCGTATACGAGCCTGGAGATCAGTTACCATCAGAGAGCGCGTTGGGCGATCAGTTTGGCGTCAGCCGGGTGACCGTCCGGCGCGCGTTACAGACGATCGAAAACGAAGGCTATATCTACCGGCGGCAAGGGCTGGGGTCGTTCGTACAGACGCCCCCCGTCCGGCAGGGGCTGGTGCGCCTGACGGATTTCGCGCAGGACATGCGGCAGGCCGGGCTCGAAGCCCGATCGGAAGTGCTGGCGCAAGAACTGGAGCCCGCCACCCCGCGGGTGGCCAATCTGTTGGGGCTGGAGCCCGGCGCTAAGGTGCAGCGGCTGGACCGCCTTCGGCTGGCTGACGATACCCCCATCGCGTTTGATCGTACGTTTCTACCGGTCTTCTACGCGCAGCTCTTGCGCGGCCACGACCTGGAGCACGAAACCATCTACGCTGTTCTCGCCACCTACGATATCGACGTTGAACGGGGACGCTACCGCATCGAAGCGGTTGATGCACCGGAAGATGTGGCCGAGCACCTTGGCATAGCCCCGGGGACGGCCGTGCTCCGCATCGTCCGGACCTCGTTCGCCACGGGTGATAAGATCATCTACTACCAGCAACGCTACTACCGGAGCGA
>CAYFRR010000024.1:0-24409 GCA_964345505.1 uncultured Rhodothermales bacterium | reverse complement strand
TTGGCCTCAATGACGGTTCTGCTATGGGGGGCCAGTCCCACGGCCGCCCATGCCCAAGACACCGTCCGCAGCTACCTTGAAGGGCAGCTCACCGTGGACCCCGAGATTGACGACTCGGGCACGTACGCCGGCTTCGATGTGCTCGTGTTGCAGGATGCACAGGGCGAGCCCGATACCCTTGGCATCGCGACTACCGACGCCGAGGGGGCGTTTGCCTTTGCGATTGAGGCGCCTCGGCGGGGGCTTTACCCACTGGTCGTCACCCGCGGCGGTCGCATCGTGCTCGCGCACGAACTGGTGATAGCCGATGGCGACTCCGCCCGGCTCACGGCCCAACTCCCGGCGGTGTCGCGGAGCGTGCGCGTCCGGTCGCCGGAAAACGCGGCTTGGATGGCCTATCAGAACACGCAGGCGCTTCACAATCAGTCGCTCATCGAGTCGCTACAGGGAGAAGGGGGAGACGACGAGCTGGAGCAATCTATACAGCGCACGGCCTCCATGCTCTGGCAGCTGCGCACCAGTTTCCCCGGCACGGTAGGCGCCGAAATTGCGGCCGCCGAGTCGGTAGCCATGCTGGAAGGCTGGGACGATACGCTGGCCCTGGAGCGAGGCGCTGAGATCGAGTCCTCAGCCCCGGGCTTTGTGGATGTGGCCCGGGCCATGCGGAGCGCCACGGCCCGGCTTGAAGGGCAGGATGCGGCCATAGCCTTGCTGGATGACCTCATTGCGCGCACCGATGCCCCCGACCGCTCCGCGGCCCTATATGCCGAGCGCGTGCGGGCCCGGGTCGACAGCCTGCAGCGCGACGAAGCCCTGGCCGCGGTGGAGGCGCTCAAGGCGGCGCACCCGGACAGCCGGTGGGCCAACTGGGCCGACCGCACCCTCTACCAGCTCGACAATCTGAGCCCCGGAGCATCAGCACCTGAAGGTACCGTTCAGACCCTCTCCGGAGAGTCTCTTGCCTTGAGCGACCTCGAAGGATCGCTCGTCTTGCTGGAGTTCTTCGTCCCTCAGAGCAGCGTCTACCGCCGGGAGCTCCCGCTGCGTACCGCCCTCTACGACGCAGCCGAGGCGGCAGGCCAGGCCTTCGAAATCGTATCCGTCTCCCTCGAACCGGACGAGGTACTGAATGCCACCGTGTTTGAAGAGTTTGACCTCGGGGGCGTGCTGGCGGTGGCTCCGGAGGGCATCGACGATCCCCTGGCGGCTGCCTACAACGTGACCTCCGTCCCAACCCGGTATCTGATTGCACCTGACGGTACGATTGTCGATGTTTATTTCGATGGCGCCATGCTGGCCGTGCAGGAAGCGGCCGTCCAGCGCCTCGAGCTGGAGTCCCTCGCGCCCGCCGATGAGCCGGAGGCCGATACCGATCCGGAAGCTCCCAGCGACGACCAACCGTAAGGCATCAACACAATCAACACGCGGCCTTCCGGCCTTCATTCACTTATCCGTTGTCTCACCAGGTCCCCCACGTTTCATGAGCACCATCGACTACATTAAGAACTTCATTAAAGACAAAGACGTGGCCTCCATCACGCCGTCGTCTCCCTTTCTCGTCAAGCGGGTGTGCCAGAAGGTGGACTACTCGGAGCCGCGCGTCATCGTGGAGTACGGACCGGGGACGGGCGTTTTTACAGAGTACCTCCTGCAGCGGCTCAAGCCCGGCTCGAAGCTCATCCTGATTGAGAAGAATGAGGGGTTCGTCGAGATACTGGAGGACACCCTGGGCCAAGACCCACGGGTGATGGTGTACGAGGAAAACGCAGAAAACGTCGCGGACGTGCTCCGCGATGCGGGCGAAACAGAAGCCGATTACGTGCTCTCTGGCATTCCCTTTTCGTTCCTTAGCGATGCGGTGCGCACCGAGCTGATCGAGCAGACGCGCGAGATCCTTGGCCCCGACGGGCGCTTTCTGGTCTATCAGAACTACAACCACATGGAGAAGCCCCTGCGTACACACTTCGACCATGTGACGAAGGAGTATGAGCTGTTCAACATCCCGCCGATGTACGCCTATGAAGCGATGATGACGTAGCGCCATCGCGCCGTCTCGCAGAACCGTGTTGCACCGCCTTTCCTTTCTCTCTCCCCTGACAAAGCCCCCTCTGCCTGATGCTGATTGCCGGAAACTGGAAGATGAACACCGACCTCTCAAAAGCCCGGGCCCTTGCCGCCGGCGTGCGGAAAGCCGCAGAGACGGCGGGAGAGGTGGAGGTGTTGGTGTGCCCGCCCTTCATCAGCCTGGATGCCGTCTGCCAGGTGATGCGGGGATCGGCGGTGCAGGTGGGCGGCCAGACGCTCTATCCTGAGGATTCCGGAGCCTTCACCGGGGAAGTATCCGCGCCCATGCTGCGGTCCGTCGGCTGCTCGCACGCCATCGTTGGGCACTCGGAACGGCGGCAACTCTTCGGGGAGACCGACGAGGATGTGAATGCTCGTCTTCTGCAGGCGCGCTTGCACGGCCTTGTGCCGATTCTGTGCGTGGGGGAGACGCTCGAGCAGCGGAAAGCCGGGAATCAGCAGACGGTCGTCGAGGATCAGTTGGATGCCGCGCTGGCCAACGTGGACATCGCAGAGGCAGATGACCTGGTCGTGGCCTACGAGCCCATATGGGCTATTGGCACGGGAGAGACGGCGTCCCCCGAGCAGGCGCAGGCGATGCACGCCTTTATTCGGTCGTGGCTCAACGACCGCCTGGGCGAAACCGTAGGGGCCAGCGTTGCCATCCTGTACGGTGGCAGCATGAAGCCGCACAACGCGGATGAGCTGCTCTCCCAAAACGACGTGGATGGCGGCCTCATTGGCGGCGCCAGCCTTAAAGCCTCGGACTTCGGCGCTATCATCAATGTAGCCACGGGCTACACCGCGTAGTGCTCGACGCGTCCTGGGCCGATCCCCGGGCGTCACGCATCGGATGTGGAAGAGGACGCACTGCTGTCCTTTGCGGCCGAAGTGCTGCTACTCTCGGTAGCGGTGCTATCCTTCGAGCTCTCGCTTTTGCTGGACTCGCCCGACCCGTTTTCGCTGGGTGAGGCCGGCGAGGCCCCCTTGGAGCCGCTGCGCTCGTAATCGGTGATGTAGAAGCCACTACCTTTAAAGATAATGCCGGTGTTACCGGTGATCACGCGCTTGACGGGCTGACCGGTGGTGGGGCAGGTCTCGAGCGGGTCTTCGGTGATGCGTTGTTGAATCTCGAACGACGTGCCGTCTTCGCGGCGATAAACGTAGGTGGGCATAATGAAACAGGGTGCGGAGTAAAAGACAGAGGGCACAAACGGCGGATCTACAGCCGCGCATGAAGCGCAACGGCACAAAAAATGTTCCACCCGTTCCTTCTGTCATGGCGGCGGGAGCAGACGGAACCGGTAGCCGGCGGGCCTATGGCCGTTCGGTGACAGGCAACAGGGCCGGCGCGCCCTCGATGGCTGTGTGGACGAGATCCGCAAGCGCGGGGCGTACGGCAATATGGCCGCGATTCTCACGCGTGGGGTGCACGCGGTTGCTAAGCAGCAGGACGAACAGGGCTTCATCCGGATCAACCCACAGCGAGGTGCCGGTAAAGCCCGTGTGCCCAAAACTCCGCGGCCCAAAGTGCTGCCCGGCGCTGGAGTACCCGGCCGTGCTCCGCGTATCCCAGCCCAGGGCGCGCGAATGCTCGCTCGGCGCAACGGCAGAAGTGAAGGTCGCAAGAGTCTCGGGCTGCAGGAACGCGGCGCCCTGAATGCGGCCCTCGTTCGCCAGCATATAGCCGAAGCGCGCGAGGTCGCGGGCGGTGGAGAATACCCCGGCGTGGCCCGCCACGCCCCCCAGCGCCCAGGCATTTTCGTCATGGACCTCACCTTGCAGGAGGCGTTGTCGGAACGACAGGTCGTGCTCAGTTGGTGCGATACGGGCGTCCGGCTCGCCGCGCCCCCGATACGATGTGTCGTGCATCCCTAAAGGCTGGAAGATCTCGGCTTCGGCATAGGCATCAAGCGACTGGCCGCTGACGGCCTCTATCACGGCTCCCAGCGTAATAAACCCCAGGTCGCTATACTGATAGGCAGTGCCGGGGGCGTGCGCAAGCGGTTCTTGGGCGATGGCCTCCACCACAGCCTCCAGCGTGCGCATCCCTTCCTCAAAGTACGGGCGGTGCGCCGGCAGCCCGCTCGTGTGGGTAAGCAGATGGCGGAGCGTCACCTCGTCCTTTCCGGCCCGGGCAAAGGCGGGGAGGTAGGTCGCCACGGGGTCGTCCAGCGCAATGGCCTCCGCCTCGTACAGCTGCATCAGCGCGGTCGTCGTGACAAGGACTTTCGTCAGCGAGGCGAGGTCGTACAGGGTGGCGGGGTGGACGGTCTGCTCGGCGTCGTAGCTGAGGTGGCCGTAGCCGTCCAGCTTGACGAGGGCGCCTCCCCGACCCACGGCCACCGCAGCCCCCGGAAACGCCTCCTTCCGGATGGCTTGGTGCATCAGCGAGTCGACACGCTGAAGCGACTGGGTCCGCATCCCGGCTTCCTCCGCGATGCTGGGGCGTGGATGGAACTGCGGGCGTTGCAGCCCCTCGCCATGGGCGCCATGGCCAGGGATCGAAACAGGCAGGGTCCCCGAAATCGCCGCTTCGCCTGTCAGGGCCTGCGCGGCGGCCTGCTCCGAGGCGGCACTGCCACTGTAGGTGAGCAGGTAGGCCGCCGGGCGCGCATCCAAGCCGCGGATGATGTAAGGCGACCCCATCGACAACAGGATGGTGGGCGTGCCGGCGTCCACCGCGTCTTCGGCGAAGGCGCGCAACGCGTCCGGCAGCCCGGCGTCGCGTTCATCCGGCCGGGCGGCAACGTAGGTAGGCAAGACCACCACGTCGGCCCGTTGGGCTGCCCGGAGCGCCTGCGTGCGGTCGGTATCGCCCGACCGCTCATCCACCAGGAAGTGCCGCACCCGAGCGCCCGGGGCCGCGGCTCGCAGCGCTGATGCAAACGAGCGCCCCGTGCTGGCGTTGGCGCCATCGTTCAGCGTGATCGACACGATAGTGCCGGTCTGGCGACTGAGCGGGAGCAGGTCGGCATCATCGTACAGGAGCGTCACGCCTTCACGTGCGATGGTGTGGCTGGCCGCCTGGTGGCCCTGTGTGCCCACTCGGTGCCGGGCCGCCTGAAGGTCAACCGTACGCTCGTCGTCCAGCCCCATCGCCTCCTTGGCCGCCAGCACACGCCGCACGGAGGCGTCGATGCGGTCCTCCGACAGGCGGCCGCTCGCCACTGCTCGCAGCACCCCTGTCCGGGCCGCCCAGGGGTCGTCTGGCATGAGGAGGATGTCAGCCCCCGCTTCCAGCGCCCGCACGGCGGCTTCGCCCGCCCCAAAGTGCTGCCGGATGGCTTCCATGCGCAGCGCATCGGTCACAATCAGCCCGTCGAAGCCCATCTCCTCCCGAAGCAGGTCGGTGAGGATGGCGGAGGAAAGCGTGGCGGGCAGGCGAGGATCTGACGCCAGCCGCGGGAAGGCAATGTGGGCGGTCATCAGCGCCTGAATGCCGTCGTCGATCAAGGCCTGGAACGGCGGCAGCTCTACAGCACCGAGACGGGCTCGGGAATGCGTGATGACCGGCAGCGCCAAGTGGGAATCCACCTCGGTGTCGCCGTGCCCGGGAAAGTGCTTGCCCGTGGCCCACGCCCCGGCATCGGACACCCCACGTGCGAAGGACCGGGCCATGGCCGTTACCGTCGCTACGTCTTCCCCATAGGAACGCGTGTTAATGACTGGATTGTCGGGGTTGTTGTTGACATCAGCCACAGGAGCAAAGACGAGGTGCGTCCCGAGGGCACGCGCTTCCGTAGCAGTCACAAAGCCCTTAGCGTAGGCGTGGGTCGTGTCGCCGGAGGCGCCGACCGCCATCGCGCGCGGAAACATGGTAGAGCGCCGGACCCGCATGGCAGCGCCCCATTCCATGTCCTGCCCGATGAGAAGCGGGACACGCGCCGTTCCCTGCAGGTCGTTGATGAGGGCGGCCTGGCTAAGCGGATCGCTGCTGGAGAAGATGAAGCCGCCAATCTCAAAGTCGGCCGCCAAGCGCTCCATGGCGACGTAGGACGGATCGTCAATTCCGGCATACTGTCCGCCCATCCACTCCATGAACAGCTGAGCGACTTTTTGCTCGAGGGTGAGCTCCTCCAGGGTGCGATCCGTCCAGGACGCCTCCGGGGATGAAGGAGACGAACCGTCATCCTCGGTCGTCGGTGGATTGTTAGCCCCGGCCGCAGTTACGGCTACTGCTGGCAAGCCGTCGGGTGGGTCGTGCGGAGCGGTCCACAAAACGGCGGCGGAAGCGGCTGCCCCCAGTAGAAGCAACAGGGCGAGGGCCAAGCGGATGCGCATACGGAATGAGGGTACGGAATGGACAAGACAGACGGGCGAGGCCTCACGCGGTGACGGTGGTGCCGATCGGCCGGGCGTATGCACACCCGCGACGGGTGTATTCGTTCGGCGCGTGCGGGGTGTACATCACGCGATCAATAGGCCTGGCGATCCCGCGCTACGACGGGTTGATGCACCAATCCTTCGAGAATCAAATGCAGCCGTCTGCGTATAAGATAAGCTACAACACCTGGAAGCGCAGGTGCTTTTTTTGCTCATCTGTCTGGTTTTATGCGTGACTCTCGCTCGTTCTACCTTTGGATCGTAGGTATTTTGGCCGCTGTGGCCTTTTTCCTGCTCTTCCTGCCCGATAAGTTGGTTGAATACCTCTGGTTGGAAAACCTGGGGTACGACCCCATCTTCTGGCGCATGCTGCTGATTCAAAGCGCCCTCTTTGTCGGCATTTTTGCGCTGGTAGGGGCCTATTTCGGCGGCAACTTCTACTTTCTGAACAAAGAACTCCCCACGATCACCACAGAATCTGGAGAGGTCGGGGTCGCAAAAGTTGGGGATCTGGTGTTGACAAAGCAGCGGCTGGGCCTCATCGGGGCCGGTATTGCGGCCTTCTTCGGATTGCTCTTTGCCACCAGCTTTGCCGTGCGGTGGGAGCAGGCGGTCCGGTTTTTCTACGGTGCCCCCAGCGGTTCGGTGGATCCGGTCTACGGGGTGGACCTGTCATTTTATCTCCTGAGCTACCCGTTCCTGGAGTCACTGCAGGGCGCCATGGTTGGCGTTACCTTCATGGCGCTCCTGGTCGTGGGCACCATGTTCTTCCTAACCGGGCAAGTAGTCGTCCGGGGCGGGCAGCTGCGGGTGTCGCCCGGTGTAGTGAAGCTGCTGGGCATCAACCTGACGCTCTTTCTCGTGGCCTGGGCATGGGGCTTCTACCTGGATCGCTTCAGTATGCTCTTCACGGAGAGCGGTGCGGTCTTCGGCGCCGGCTATGTGGATGTCTTCTACCGGATTCCGGCGCTCTGGACGGCCATGTTTGCCACGCTGGCCCTGGCCGCACTTGTGGCGTACAACATTTACTCCACGCGCATTCGGCTGCTGCTTTACGGAGGCAGTCTGTACGTGGTGGTGCTGGTGGTGGGCCTTGGGTTGATCCCGTTCATCGTGGATCAGGTTCAGTTGCAGCCTAACGAACTGGAGCTGGAGGAGCAGTTTCTGGAGTACAACATCAACATGACCCGCCTGGCCTACGGCATCGACGATGTGCGCGAGCGTGCCTATCCTGCCCGGCAAAACATCACGCGCGGGCAGTTGGATGGCAACGAGGAAGTCATCGAGAACATCCGCCTCTGGGATCCTGACTTGCTGATTCGTACCTATCGGCAGTTGCAGGAAATCCGGCTGTACTACCAGTTCTACAATGTGGATATCGACCGGTACGTGATTGATGGCGACTACCGTCAGGTGCTGCTGGGCGCGCGCGAACTGACGCAGCGGCTCCCGGACCGGACGGATACATGGATCAACCGGCACCTGCAGTTTACTCACGGCTATGGTGTGGCGATGAACTTTGCCACGGACATTGACCAGGAAGGTAACCCGCAGCTCATTCTGAAGGACCTTCCGCCGCAGACCGATACCGACTTGCCCATCGACCAGATGGCCATCTATTACGGTACGCGGACGCCAACCTACCGCATCGTCAACACAACGATTGAGGAACTGCATTACCCCGACAGTGAAGGCAACGTACGCCACAACTACGAAGGGCAAGGAGGCGTCCAGATCGATTCGTACTGGAAACGGCTCCTTTTTGCGTGGAATCTGTCCGACTTCAACATCCTGCTTACCGAATACATCACGGACCAAAGCCGGATTCAGTTCAACAACAGCATCCGCGAGCGTGTCCTTAGCATCCTACCACGGGATTTTCTGCGCCTTGACGGGGATCCCTACGTGGTGATCAATGAAGGGCGGCTCTACTACATCCAGGATGCATTCACGACGGGGCGGACGTATCCCTATGCGGAGACCTCGGCCAACGGCCGGTTGAATTATATTCGGGACGCCGTTAAGGTGGTGGTGGATGCCTACGAGGGCACGGTCGACTTCTACGTGGTGACCGAGGACGATCCTATTCTGAACGCCTATGCTGCTGCGTTTCCCAATGTGTTCAAGCCGTTGGATGAGATGCCAGGACAGCTACAGGAGCATCTGCGATACCCGCAAGACCTCTTTGGCGTGCAGGTCGAGAAGTACCAGCGCTATCACATGACAGACGCGCGCAACTTCTATAACAACGAAGACCTTTGGGCACGGCCTCGCGAGAGCTACGATGGGCGTCAGCAGACAATGGAGCCGTACTACATGCTGATGCGGTTGCCCGATTCGGACGCGCTCAACTTTTTCATTATGACGCCCATGACCCCAGATCAACGGGAGAACATGATTGGCTGGCTGGCGGCCAACAGCGATCAGCCGAATTATGGAGATTTGGTGGTATACAACCTGCCTCGCGAGCGCTTGATCTACGGGCCCAACCAGATCGAGTCGCGCATCGATCAGGACACCGAGATTTCCCGCCAGGTGACGCTCTGGGACCAGCGCGGCTCGCGTGTAGTGCGCGGCAACTTGCTGGTGGTGCCCATTGAGGAGTCCTTCCTCTACGTGGAGCCGGTGTACCTTATCGCAGACAACATCGAGATTCCACAGCTGCGCCGCGTGATCGTGTCCGATGGAAGCCGCGTCGTGATGGAGCCGACCTTAGAGGCTGGGCTGCAACGCCTCTACGGAGATCCTATCATCGCGGACGCTCCGGTACTGCCCGTGCTGGATGGTGCAGCGCCGGCGGCCGGTGGGCAATCGGAGCGCATGCGGGAAGCGCGCACCCTGTTTCAACAGGTGGAAGAAGCCCTGCGGGAAGGAGACTTCTCAACCTTTGGATCGCGCTTTAGCGAATTGGCCGAGTTGCTCGGTCAGCCTGATGCGGAGCCCGAATCGAATGACATTCCCGTCGAGCCAACGAGCGGCAACGGGGCCTCCCCGAACGCCTCCTCGCCGAGCGATGAGGTCTCGAGCGATGAAGCAGACGCGGGCCCCGTGCGCGATAGCGAAACGGTAGGCGTTGACCTCGAGGCGCTGCGCAACGCGCAGGACCAGCGATAGCGCCTCGCTGCATACCAAACAACACGGCAGCCGCAGGTCGTCCCTTTTCCGGACGGTCTGCGGCTTCTGTATAGGAGGCCTACCGCGGCCCCTGAGGTCTATGGGGTACCTCGTCGTCCCCCATGGTAAGCGCTGTCTGAAAATGCTGAGTAGGCTGCGCGCGGTCGGAGGCCCCGCTGACTTCTCAGACAGAGCGTAGATACGGCCCAACGGAATAGACGCCCGAAAGGTAAGGGATCGCGGTCAGGCGAGCGCGCTCTCGCGGTTGGAGTCGCGCACGAACAGGCAAGACGATCCGGTGACCGTAACCAGCCCCTGCATATGCTCTCGCTCCGGCTGGGGGCGCAGCCCGAAAATGCTCAGGTCGGCCCGAGGCGCCCGGCGTACCGCCTCGTCAAAGCTGCAGTTCAGGACCTCCGCCGTCGTCGCAGAGGGCAGGCGGGCGTCCTCGATGAGCTGCTCCAGGTAGCTGTGGGCGGCGGGGAGCATCTCCTCGTCCGTGCACGCCATCATCAGACGGATGGGGCCGTGCCAGTTACAGTAGATCTGATAGGCCAGCAGGATGGAGAGGTCCAGGTTGGCGAGCCGGAGGCCCAGCTCCCATTCCGGGTGTTGCTCGCGGACCCACACGTTCAGACGGCGCTCGTGCCCGAGTCCAGCTTCAGGGTGCTCGAACAGCAATGCCGTCCCCATGTGATGGGCGGACGCGACGTCTGGAAAGCGCGCGACCAGGGCATCGCTGTAGTGGTGAGCAAAGCCGAAGAGAATGTTAGGAGGGAAGTGGCCGCCCCACATGATCTGTACGCTCTGCTCAATGCCTTTGGCAAACGAAGGCGCCTCAATCGACACCGAGGAAGCGGTGAGGCCCTGGTCACGAAACTCTCGGGCCACATCGCGTAGGGTATTGAGCCGCGGCGTGTCGACCCAAGGCGCCTCGCCCTGCTGGTGGACGCGCTCCCCGTTAGTCTCCGGGGTTTCAATGCCGAGCAGCTTCAGGGAGCCCTTGGGTTGGGCCAGCACCCGGAGGAACCGAAAGACGCCATCCACCTGTGTGCGCGATGTTACTGGCACGAGCAGGTCGGGCTTCCACGCGCGCTCGTTGGGCTCATCCGGCGAGCGGTCGATGCGTTTCACTGCCCAGTCAGCCAGTGACACAAAGATGCTGCTGCGCACCGTTTCCCATGGGTTTACCAGCTCGCGCCGCGAGAGGTACACGTAGGTGGCCAGCACCACGCCCAGGGCAATCAGCCCAAAAGTGGCACTGATCACAAAAATAGCCACGAGGCAGCCGACGGCCCCTACTGCGGGTACCCACAGCGACACCCGAAAGCGGGGGCGGAAGGAGGGCATGTCGAGCGCCTGCTCGATCAGCACCACAAGGTTGATCGAAAGGTAGGTGAGCAGGAAAAACATGGTGATGAGCATAGCCACGCGGTTCAGGCTCCCGAGCAGCAGCGCCGCCGCAACGAGGCCGCCGTTGATGAGCGTCGCGTTGCGGGGCATATCGTCTGCCGTGGTTTCGCCAATGAACTCGCACCCCGGTAGCACGCCCCGCTGCCCCAGCGCCTGGAGCGTGTAGGGCGCCGCAACCAGCGTACTCAGCGTAGCGGTAAAGGTGGAGGCCAGGATCCCTGCCATCACCACCTCGGGCACCGCCGCGCGCTCAATCACGATGTACACGTTGTCCACCAGCTCCTGCGGTGTGGCAACGAGGCTGTACCAGACGGCCAGCAGCAGATATACCCCGAGCGCCGTGCCCACCGCGGCCAGCGTCCCGCGCGGAATGCTGCGGCGAGAGTTCGCCAGCGCCCCTGACATGCTTGCGCCCACCATGATGCCGGTGCCGGCAGGAAAAAACACAGCAAACAGCGTCCAGAACCCACCCGCCTCAAAAGAGCCCCAGAGCGTAGGCTGCTGTAGCTCGGTGGCGCCTCCGAGCGAAGTGAGGCCCAGCAAAATAGAGCCGAGCGAGGCCAGGATGACCAGCATCACGATACCCTGCAGTCGGAAGGCCAGCCGGGTGGAGATGAAGGCTGTCCCAAAGCCGATGGCAAAGATACCGTAGACGATCAGCAGCTGCGGATGGGAGGGGAAGAGGTACAGCCACATCTCGCTGAACCCGTAGATATACAACGCGGCCGAGAGCGCCTGTCCCACGTAGAGCGGAAGCCCGATGCTGCCGCCCGTCTCCAGGCCCATGGAGCGGCTGATGATGGCAAACACCCCACCCGGGCCGACGCGCGTGTTCGTGGCAATGGAGGAGAGGGCCAGTGCAGTGGCCCCTGTGATCAGGAAGATCAGGCAGATGATGAGGAGACCGCCAAACAGCCCGGCGTGGCCCACGAGCCAACCCTCCCGTAGGTACATCATCACCCCAAGAATCGTCAACACCGTAGGCCGATACACGCCTGAAAAGGTCCCAAGCAGCCGTGACGGCTGCGCAGCCTCGGCGTCAGGAACGTGCGTGCGTTCTGTTGCAGGAGCGGCGTCTGTAACGGGTTCGGCCATGGAGGAGCAAGCGGTCAACAGAGCAGAAAAGAAGCGGCCCGCACGTAGCAGCCGGGGCATGAGCGTTGCATGGGTGCCAACCACGGGCAGCAAGTGTAGAGCGAAAGACGTCCATCGCTACCAACCGCCACACTGCCGGTTTCCACACTGCCGGTCACACTATGCTTCCTGCACGGCCAGCTGTCCACACGCGGCATCGATGTCATCTCCGCGGCTCTGGCGGACCGTGACGGTTACGCCTCGCCCAACCAACGCCTCGATGAACCGATGAAGCTGGTCGTCCGGCGTGCGGGCAAAATCCAACCCCTGTACCGGGTTGTACATGATGATGTTGACTTTACTGGGCGCCCAGGCCACCACGTCGGCCAGGTTGTGTGCATCCTCTACGCGGTCGTTCACGCCATCAAACAGGCAGTACTCGTACGTCACCCCACGGCCCGTCACCTCCGTGTAGTACGTGATGGCCTCGCGCAGCGCCGTCAGGTTGGTGCTGGTGGACTGGTTGACCGGCATGATCTCGCTCCGCTGCGCATCGGTGGGGGCGTGGAGAGATACGGCCAGGTTGATGCGTGGCTGCGTGTCGGCCACCTTCTTGATGCGCCGGGCCAGGCCCACGGTAGAGAGCGTGATGCGTCGGGGCGAGAGGCCGAAGCCGCTCTCGTGCGTGAGGATGTCGATGCTCGTCATCACGTGGTCGAAATTGAGCAGTGGCTCGCCCATCCCCATGTACACGATATTGCTTACGGGAAGCCCGAAGCGTTCCAGCGCCAGCGTGTTCATCTCCCGCACCTGATCGGTGATTTCCCCGGGCGTCAGGTTCTGCTGAAAGCCCATGAGGCCGGTAGCACAGAAGCCACATCCCATCGCGCAGCCTACCTGGCTGGAGACGCACACCGTCAGCCGCCGCGCTTCCCCACGTGGATCAATGTCTGGGATGAGCACAGTCTCAATACGCCGCCCGGAGGATAGCGGAAAGAGGGCTTTCACCGTCTGGTCCGAGGCGGTGTCGATACGTTCCGGCTCAATCCGTTCGATCCGGGCTTTGGAGCGGAGTTCTTCCCGAAACGATTTGGGGAGGACGGTCATCTCCTCGAAGGTGCGGGCATCTTTCTCGTACAGCCATTTGAAGAGCTGCCGCCCGCGATACGCTGGCTGACCCAACGATTGGACAAAGGCTTCCAGCCCGTCCGCGCCAAGCGCCTTGACGTTGGTGCGGGTGTCAGATGCGGTTGCGATAGAGCGGGGTTCCATGGGCCAGCGGGGCGAAAAATGCGAGAGTCAGGCAGGGGAAACGGTGGGAGCAGCACGTGCGTCTTAGCTCCCGTTCTTTGGGTGTGGCGTTCCCGTTCAGCGGAACGACTACTGAAACGACCACCGCTGCTGTGCAGGGCATATACGTCTAAGCGTACGGTACGAACGCCCAAGGATGGGCGTTTCGAAAGACTGCAAGACGCAAGGCGCCTCCCTATCCGTCACCATACAGGGGCTGGCGCACGGTGTAGACCGCCCAGGCGAGCAGCAACCCCGCAAGCCCAGCCGTGACGGCCAGGCTGAGTCCGACAGATGCCAGGGCGATGGGCGCCTCGGCCGGCCAGTAGAGGCCCTGCCGGATGAGGTCGACGCCATACGAGACCGGGTTCAGGTAGATGAGCCAGGCCAGCACCGGGGAGGCCCCTTCGGCAGGAAACAACGCACCCGATAAAAACCAGAGCGGTAGCAGAAACAGGTTCATTACAGCATGGAAGCCGCGCGTCGTTTTCATGCGCCAGGCAATACCAAAGCCCAGCGCAGTAAACGCGAGGCCCAGGAAAATACTCGATAGAAGTACCAGCGCGAGCCCAGGAAGGCCCACGGAAAAGCCGATAAGCGGCAACAGCACAAAAAAGAGCGCGGCCTGAAAGACCGCGAGGGTAGTGCCACCGAGGGCATTCCCAAAGACCAGCAGGGTGCGAGAGAGGGGCGCCGCCACGGCCACTTGCAGGAATCCCGACGTGCGCTCCTCCACCACTGAAATGGTTGAGAAAATAGCGGTAAAGAGGATCATGAGCGCGATGATGCCCGGAAACAGAAACTCCAGGTAATTCATGCCGGTGGCGCCGGCCCCAGGAAGCTGGAACGTCTGCTGAAATCCGAGCCCCAGCAGCAGCCAGAGGCCGAGGGGCTGCACGAGCGCGCCCAGCAGACGGCTGCGGTCGCGCACGAACTTAATGACTTCGCGGCGCCAGAGCGCAGCGACAGAAGCAACGGCGTGCATGTTAGGAGCGGGCGTTAGCAGGAGTGGCGATTGGACTGGCCGCCGGACGGTTGTTCAGGTGGTAGCCGGCATAGGCCATAAACACATCTTCGAGGGTAGGCTTGCGAATCGTCGCGCTGGTAATTTGGTCGGCGAAGGCATCGTACAGCGACGTCAGCAGTTCTTGCTTCGCGCCTTCGGTGATTTGGACCATGGCGCCTACCTGCTGGGTGGCCACGCCAAACTGTGCTTCGATCCGGTCTTGCAGCGTAGAGGGGTCGGGGGTTTCCAGGAGTAGCACCTCAGTGCCCAGATCGCTCGTTAGTTGGGCAGGCGGGCCTTGCACGACGAGGCGCCCGCGGTCAAGGATGCCCACCTCGGTGCAGCGCTCGGCCTCATCCATAAGATGGGTGGCCAGCACGATGGTCATGGCCTCCTGCTGTTGCACGGTGTGGAGGGTTTGCCAGAACGCATGCCGCGCCGCGGGGTCAAGCCCGGTTGTGGGCTCATCGAGGAGCAGAATCTTTGGGCGGTGCAACAGTCCGCGGCAAAGGTCGGCACGGCGCTGCAGGCCGCCCGAGAGCGTCTTCACGTAGGCACTGCGCCGATCCGTTAGCCCAAAGCGGTCCAGCAGGGAGTCGATGCGCTCGGCCAGCACGGCAGAGGAAACGCCGTAGAGGGCGCCGTGGAAGCGAAGGTTCTCCTCGACCGTCAGCTCGTCGTCCAGGGCGGTGTCCTGAAACACCACGCCGAGGTGCTGCCGCACCGCGTGGGAGGCCGCGTGCGGGTCCAGGCCCATCACCTGCACCGTGCCACCGGTAGGCTGAAGCAGCGTGGTGAGGATGCGGAAAAAGGTTGTTTTGCCGCTCCCGTTGGGGCCCAGCAGGCCCACCATAGCGCCGCGAGCAATCGTTAGCGACACCTCGCGCAGCGCGTGCTGCGTGCCATAGGCGTGCGAGAGGTCCGTCGCCTCAATGGCCGGGCCGGCGGTAGCATGTGATCCGTTTGTGTGAGACACCAAAAAGGCGGCTAAATAAGCCAGTCAACGAAGATGAGCGCAACGAGCGCAGGGATGTAAACAATGGACGCCATCAGCACCTGCCGGGCCTTCTGTGGAGTGAGGTCCAGATAGAACGCATAGGCCTTACGGCAAAACCACAGCCCGAGCAGCAGAGCCCCAGTGGTGTACACCCAGCCGGCGACGCCGAGCGGTAAAAGGGTAAGACTCACACCCAGAAGCAAGATCGTAAAGAACAGCGTCTGCCCGGCCGTGGAGGCCCCATCCGGCTCCACCACCGGAAGCATGGCATATCCCGCGCGGGCATAATCCTTACGATACATCCAGGCCAGTGAGAGGAAGTGGGGCATTTGCCAGCAGAGCAGCACGCCGAACAACGCCCACCCGCCCCAGCCGAGCGCGCCTGTCGCGGCTGTCCATCCGCCCAGGGCAGGGAGCGCGCCAGGAATCGTACCTACGAGTGTGTTAAGCTTCGACCGTTGCTTGAGCGGCGTGTACAGCAAGACATACAGACCGGCGGTCAGGGCCGCCAGTCCGGCCGTGAGGGTGTTGACCAGCAGGTAAAGGGTCGCGAGTCCCATCACAAGCAGCGTCCCGCCGAAGAGTACTGCTCCGCTAAGCGATATGCGATTGGCCGGGAGGGGCCGCTGCATCGTGCGCTTCATGCGGGCGTCCAAGTGGCGTTCCACAATATGGTTGAAGACCCCCGCCCCACCTGCAGAGGCAAATACGCCCAGCAACGTGGCGATGAGGACCCCCGGGTCGATCGTGTCGGGCGAGCCCAGCAGAAAGCCCGCCAGAGCCGAAACCGTCACGAGGAACGAAATCTCCGGCTTTACCAGCTCCCAGAGGTCCCGTACCTTGCGTACGACCGTCGCTTGCGACGCGTCGGCCACCGCGGTGGCCGCCGATGTCTCGGCGGTGGAAGATGAACGATCAGTGCTCATATGATGGGGAAGCGAAGAAGAGAAGCCGGCTGGGCTGTAGTATTTTGGAAGACGAGGTGCGGACCTTTAGTCGGCAAGCATCGCCTCCCGGGCAGCGGGCGCGGCGCGGCGGGTCGCCGGCGCGAGCGCCGGGTCTTGCGCCATCACCGGGCGGCGCAGGCTGTAGAGGAGAACCGCAACTGTAGACCCCACCAGCAGTGATCCTACGGTGACGTGGCCGCTGGCGAGCACGACTTGCATCACGCTGCGTATTGCTGCGGGGGCTTCGTACAGAATCACGGTAAAGGCGCCCAGTCCCATGGCGAATTGCCACACAACCATGCCCAGCATCCACCAGGCTGCTGTTCGTACGTACCGGGCCCCTTCGACATGGCGCCAGATGTAGCTAAACGTGGCGAATATCAGCCCGGTGACGATGAACGCCCCGACGATATGAATGCCGGCAAACAGTGGGTCTACACTGAGGCCTGGATGGCGGAGCAAGGCGCCTAAGATGATCTGCAAATACAGCGCACCCAACGCACCCGCAGCCAGTAGCCGCGTCGTCCGGACCGCTGCTGCCGGCGCTCGGCGGCCCACGCTGAAGGTGTGCTCCATCCACGACCGGGACGTGAAAAGGGTCATCGCGACCAACAGGCTGAAGAAGATTTGGGCAGTGAAGGCATGGACCATGGCAAGATCCAGCGAGAGCCAGATGACGCGCAGCCCCCCTAAGGTACCCTGCAGCGAAACGAGCACCAGCGCAACGCCGCCCAGGATTCGCATCCAGCGACGGTGGTCGGCACGCCATGTCCAGAAGGCAAGCGTGAGTACCATAAGCCCCACCAGTGCGCCGAGGAGCCGGTGGCCGTGTTCGGCCAGCACGGGTGTATTGTGCCACCAGCGGGCCGTTGGATCATCGGGGTCAACGTACCCCGTGCCGAACGGGTCGAGGGACCCAAAGGTGGCGGGCCAGTCGGGGACCGCCAATCCGGCGTCGATGCTGGTCACAAATCCGCCCCACGAGATCAACACCAGCGTCACAAATACAGTGGCCAGCGAAAACCAGAAGCGCCAGCGCATCTCGGACGGTTGTGGCCGGCTGGCGGTCGAAAACTCAAGGCGCGATAGCATAGCGTAGTAGAGCAGTAAAGTGGGTACACCCGGCCAACAAGAAGTGCTGAAGAGCAACGGTAGGGGTGGGGAGCAGTTCCATTAAGAGGTGTTGAACGGGGGGAGCGTTCAACCCGGTAAGTGCAGAAAAAACAAATAGGAGAACAGGGCTGCACAATAGACGCTGTTGCGGGCCTCCGTGCGGGAGGCACCGTACCTTTGGCGATGCGTAAAGAAACCCCTTGCTCCTCTATTTCCTCCTACCTTTTTGCAGACGCTATGGCTTCTTCCGGTACGCTGATCACGTCCATTTCCGGCATCCGTGGTATTTTTGGCGACGGGTTGGACCCGCAAGCGCTGGTGCGCTATGCCGCTGCCTTTGGCGCGTGGACGCGGACGCGGGCCCAGGCGGTGGGGCGTCCTCCAACGGTAGTGGTGGGCCGCGATGGCCGCGTGACCGGCCCGCTGTGTAGTCGCCTCGTCATTGGGACGCTGCAGGCCAGCGGGTGTGACGTCATCGACATCGGGCTGGCCTCCACGCCTACGGTCGAGATCGCCGTACTGGCCGAAGAAGCAACAGGCGGCATCGTGCTGTCAGCCTCGCACAACCCGGCGGAGTGGAACGCCCTCAAGCTACTGAACGAGAAAGGGCAGTTCCTTGACGCAGATCAGGGACAGGCGGTGCTGGACCTCGCCGCCAAAGGCACCCCGCCCCCAGTGGCGTTTGATGCCGTGGGTAGCGTACACACCGCCAACTATTTGCCCTATCATGTGGAGCAGGTCGTGGGGCTCGACTTCATCCAGCCCGAAGCCATCGCCGCGCAGGAGTTCACGGTGCTGGTGGATGGCATCAATTCCGTTGGGGCGCTGGCGATACCGGCCCTGCTCCGGGCGCTCGGCATCGACGAGGCCCACCTCCATGTGGTGAACGGCACCATCAACGGGCGCTTTGCCCACCCGGCCGAACCGTTGCCGGCGCACCTCACCGAAACGATGGCACAGGTGAAAGATGCCGGGGCCGACCTCGGGTTGGTGGTAGATCCCGACGTCGACCGCCTTGCCCTCATCGACGAAACAGGCACTTACGTGAGTGAGGAGCTGACGCAGGTGCTGGCCGCCGACTTCCTGTGGCGCCGCCGCAGCGGCTCGTTCGTGACCAACCTTTCCTCCTCACGCGCTATCGAAGACGTTGCCGCACGTTACGATGAGCCGGTGTATCGCTCGGCCGTTGGCGAAATCAACGTCGTGAAGAAAATGGAGGCGGTCAGCGCGATGCTGGGCGGGGAGGGGAACGGAGGCGTTATTCTGCCTGATCTGCACCTCGGGCGGGATGCTCTGATTGGAGCGGCCATGATCCTGCAGCACCTGGCCGAGCAACAGCAGCCGCTCTCCGCGCTGGTGGCGGCCCTGCCGCAGTTCTCCATCTCCAAGAACAAGATCCCGCTGGGCGACCACGCGCCGGATGCGGTGCTTGATGCGCTGGCCACGCGCTATGCAGAGGAGCGTATGTCCACTATCGATGGCGTCAAGATCGACTTTGACGAGGGGTGGGTGCACGTCCGTCCCTCGAATACGGAGCCGGTGCTGCGTATCTACGCGGAGGCGCGGACCGCCGAGGCCGCCAACGACCTGGCCGAGCGGTTTGTCGATGAGCTGAATACGCTGCGCACCGGTGACGCCTAATCGCAAGGGGGCGGTACCCACCGGCTTCCCAGAAGCCGCTGCAGGGCCAAGGTGTGGAGGGCTTGTTACGTATCAGGATGCTTTCATTATTTTTTGAAAGCTGAGAAACAGAGGCACAGAAGACGTTTTCAAGGGGCTGCTTGATGGCGACATCAGGCTACCGAGGATTTACCTGCCGGCCTATTGGGCTGCAGTTCCTCCGGGAAAAGCAGAGTCTCCATGAGGGGGAGAGACTCTGCTTTTTTTATGTCTATACGGTTCGGTGAGCAGGCGGCTCATTGAACCAATTGCACGACGCTGAAGAAGGCGCCAGAGGTGGGTTGTTTTCGACACGGGTAGCCGGTATGCTGTACCGTCCTCTACCGCCATGCACCGCTGCGTCCGGCCATGCTTGATTTCGTCTCTGTTGATGAGGCCCACGCGCACATTCACCCCACCCTGCGGGCGTTACCCACGGAGGTCGTGCGCCTCACGGATGCCCTTGGGCGTACCACCGCGGCAGCGGTCACCAGCCCGGGCCCCTTGCCGCCCTTCCGCAACTCGGCGATGGACGGTGTTGCCCTGCGCACTGCCGACGTCCCTGATGTGCCCACTACGCTCCCGCTGGCCTTTGAGGTGTCTATCGTCACCCCGGAGCGATCCTTGCCAGCCGGCACCTGCGCCCGCATCACGACTGGGCAACCGCTGCCTCCAGGCGCGGATGCTGTTGTACCTGTGGAACGTACGGAAGAGACGGATGCGGGCATGCGGGTGACGCACGAGGTGACGGAAGGGCAACACGTGCGCCCCGCCGGGGAGAATGTGGCGGCAGGCGACAAGGTCATCGGGAGCGGCCAGGTCCTGACGCCGGCTGCGGTGAGTCTGCTGGCGGCTGTAGGAGCAGCCGAGGTGACGGTGCGCCAGCGGCCGCAGGTGGCGGTACTGGTGACGGGGGATGAGATTGTGCCCCACACCCAAAAGCCGCCACCCGGAGCCATCCGCGACAGCAACGGCCCGGACCTGCAGGGGCGGGTGCAGATGGCGGGCGGGGAGGCCTACGTCGTGCACGCCGGCGACCGGCGGCCTGCGCTGCGCCAGGCGCTGGCGTCGCTCCGCTCTGCGGACGTGCTTGTTGTGTCCGGAGGCATGTCGATGGGCCGCGATGATCTTGTGCAGGAGGTGCTCGCAGAAATGGGCACGACCTGGCACTTCCACAGGGTAAGACAGCGCCCCGGTAAGCCGATGAGCTTCGGCCGTTGGGGAGAGGTGCCGGTCTTTGGCCTCCCCGGCAACCCCGTGTCCTCAGCGGTGTGCTTTGAAGTGTATGTGCGGCCTGCCCTTGCGCAGATGCTGGGGCGGCAGACCATCCACCCACCGCGCCACACCGCCACGCTGACGACCCCCCTGCACGTAATAAACGGGTTGCACTATTTCGCTCGCGGCGTCGCTACCGTCTCAGAAGAAGGGCGTCTGCAGGTGCGCTCCACCGGTGCCCAGGGATCCAGCCTGTCGCGGTCGATGTGGGAGGCCAACTGCTTGATCCATGTGGAGGAAGCCCGCACCGACCCGCCGATGGGAGCGCAGGTCGCCATTCAGTGGCTGCCGGGTGCGCCGTAGTGCTGCGAACAGCCGAAATGCTACGAGAAACCTGCGCCCATAAGCGCTTTGCGCTGCAGGTGGCGCCTGCTGCTGTCCTCCTACTCAAGCACAATCTAAGAAATCCTCTGTACGCCGATAGTAAAACAAATCCGTCACAGTTGAAGTACCATCCGTCTACTTAGAAAGCGCTTCCGCGCAGGACGTGGCAGGATTTACCCTATCATATAGATTAGCTTCATGGACACGCAGCCCTACGATGCCCAGCACCCCATTCGCTTTGTCACCGCCGCGAGTTTGTTTGACGGCCACGACGCCGCCATCAACATCATGCGGCGGGTGTTGCAGGGCAGCGGGGCCGAGGTGATTCACCTGGGCCACAACCGTTCGGTGAAGGAAGTGGTCGACACGGCCATCCAGGAAGATGCCCAGGGCATCGCGGTGTCGTCCTATCAGGGTGGGCATGTGGAGTATTTCAAGTATATGATCGACCTGCTGCGCGAGCAGGGGGCTGACCACGTGCAGGTGTTTGGCGGGGGCGGGGGGGTGATTGTGCCAGACGAGATTAAGGCGCTCGAAGCCTACGGCGTCGCGAAGATCTTCTCGCCAGACGACGGCATGCGCATGGGCCTGCAAGGCATGATCAATCACATGCTCGAGGCCTGCGACTTCCCGATCGTAGAGCAAGAGCTTGAGGTGCCGCCCGAGGTCTCCAAGCGGAATCCGCGGGTGATGGCCCGCACGCTCTCGGCCGCAGAGGTCGGGGAGCGGGCCAAGGCGCCCGTGCCCACCCTGGCCGACAGTGGCGCGGAGGCGCCCGAGACGGTGGGCGGCGACGGGGAGGCTACCGAGGCGCCAGCCGTAGCGGCCACCGACGCGTCTGCTTCCGGGCTGCCGCCCACGCTGGGCATCACGGGTACGGGCGGTGCGGGCAAGTCAACCCTCACCGATGAACTGGTGCGGCGCTTCCTGAACGAGTTCGAAGATATCCACCTGGCCGTGCTGTCGGTGGACCCCACCCGACGCCGCACCGGGGGCGCGCTCCTGGGCGATCGCATCCGGATGAACGCCATCTACGGCGACCTGGCCACTACGGACGACGGGGCCCCGCGGGTGTACATGCGCTCCTTTGCCACGCGGCAGGCCCACCGCTCAACGTCCGAGGCCCTGAAAGAAGCTATGGACGTGTGCCGCGTTGCGGGCTTCGATTTTATCATCCTGGAGACGGCCGGGATCGGGCAGAGCGACACGGAGATTGTAGACCTGACGGACATCGCGCTCTACGTGATGACCCATGACTTTGGCGCGCCCACGCAGCTGGAGAAGATCGGCATGCTGGACCTGGCCGATTTCGTGGTGCTCAACAAGTTTGAGAAGCGCGGCAGCCAGGACGCCCTGCGCGACATCCGCAAGCAGGTCCAGCGCAACCGCATGCGCTTCGACGAGGCCCCCGAGGACATGCCGGTGTACCCCACCATGGCCTCCCAATTCAATGACCCAGGCGTCACCAAGCTATTCCTTGGCCTGCTGGAGCACCTGAACGCCCATCACGACTTCAACCGTAGCTCCTCGCTGTATGCGAACGAGCCGCTGCCGGAGATCAACCCGGAAGAGCTCGCGCTGATCAGTCCGAAGCGGCAACGCTACCTGGGCGAAATCGCCGAAACCTGCGAGGACTATCGCTCCTGGGCCGAGCAGCAGGTTACCTTCGCGCGCAAATGGGGCGAGGCCAAGGGCGCTCGCGCGCAGGTCGATGACTGGGGGCCGGAGGATCGGGAGCAATTGGCCGAGCGGCTGGACGCGATGGTGATGCACTGGTGGGACAAGCTGGATCCCCGCTGCAAAGATATTCTGGAGCACTGGGACGCCCTCAAAGCGAAGTACACGCAGGACGAGTTTACCTATACCGTTCGCGGCCGAGACTTCACGGTGCCGCTCTACCGCAAAAGCCTGTCGGGCACGAAGATCCCGCGGGTGGCGCTGCCCAAAACCAAAGCGGCCGGCGAGCGCCTCAAGTTTGCCCTGTTGGAAAACCTCCCGGGCTATTTTCCCTTCACCGCGGGCGTGTTTCCGTTCAAACGTACGGGCGAAGATCCCACGCGCATGTTTGCCGGCGAAGGCAGCCCCGAGCGCACCAACCGCCGATTCCATCTCGTGAGTGAGGGCGCTCCGGCGAACCGGCTCTCGACCGCGTTCGATAGCGTGACGCTCTACGGGTTTGATCCGCATGAGCGGCCCGATATCTACGGCAAGGTGGGGAACGCTGGAGTGTCGATCTGCACGCTGGACGACATGAAAAAGCTCTACTCGGGCTTTGACCTCTGCGACTCCAAGACAAGCGTGTCGATGACCATCAACGGGCCCGCCCCGATGATCCTCGCCATGTTCTTGAATACGGCCGTCGATCAGCAGGTGGAGGCCTATCTGAAGGAGGACGGCCGCTGGGAAGAGGCGGACGCGGTGATCGATGAGCAGCTGGGCGCGGAGCGGCCGGCCTACGTGCCGTATGGCCCTCAGGGGTTAGAGGACGGGCTGCCCGAAACGCACGACGGCAGCGGGCTCGGCCTGCTGGGCTGCACCGGGCAGGACCTCGTGGACTGGGGCGTGATCGACCAGGAGACCTACGACGACATCCGGGCGAAGGCCCTCCACGTCGTCCGCGGTACGGTGCAAGCCGACATCCTGAAGGAAGATCAGGCGCAAAACACGTGCATCTTCTCCACGGAGTTTGCGCTGCGGATGATGGGTGACATCCAGCAGAACTTCATCGACGAGAACGTCCGCAACTTTTACTCGGTGTCTATCTCCGGGTACCACATTGCCGAGGCGGGTGCGAATCCCATCACCCAGCTCGCCTTTACGCTGGCCAACGGGTTTACCTTTGTTGAGTATTACCTCAGCCGCGGGATGGATATCGACAAGTTTGCGCCCAACCTGTCGTTCTTCTTCTCGAACGGGATGGACCCCGAGTACAGCGTCATCGGGCGCGTGGCGCGGCGCATCTGGGCGGTGACGATGCGCGAGAAGTACGGCGCGAACGCGCGGTCGCAGAAGCTCAAGTACCACATCCAGACCTCGGGCCGCAGCCTGCACGCGAAGGAGATCCAGTTCAACGACATCCGCACGACGCTGCAGGCGCTCTACGCGATCTACGACAACTGCAACTCGCTCCACACCAACGCCTACGACGAGGCCATCACCACGCCTACGGAGGAGTCGGTGCGGCGGGCGATTGCTATCCAGATGATCATCAACAAGGAACTGGGACTGGCCAAAAACGAGAACCCGCTGCAGGGCGCCTACATCATCGACGAGCTCACGGACCTCGTGGAAGAGGCCGTGCTGCACGAGTTCAGCCGCATCAACGACCGCGGCGGCGTGCTCGGCGCGATGGAGTCGATGTACCAGCGCGGCAAGATCCAGCAGGAGTCGCACCACTACGAGGCGAAGAAGCACTCGGGCGAGCTCCCGGTGATCGGCGTGAACACGTTTCTGCCGAAAGACGAAGACGATGAGGGGTTTGAAGAGGTGGAGCTGATGCGCTCCTCCGACGATGAGAAGCAGCATCAGCTGCGGATGCTGCGGCAGTTTCAGGGGCGGAATCCTGAGGCGCGCAAGGAGGCGCTCGATCGCCTGCAGGCGGTAGCCCGCGAGGGCGGCAACGTCTTTGCCGAGCTGATGGACACCGTCACGGTCTGCTCCCTCGGCGAAATCACCCATGCACTGTTTGATGTGGGCGGGCAGTATCGGCGGAATATGTGATGAGGGGCGGCGTATGACCCGCGCCGATTGCGTGTACCTTGGCGTGAGTTAATGCCCTTGGTCTTTCCCACTTCTACCGAACGACGA
>CAYFRR010000023.1:23038-25827 GCA_964345505.1 uncultured Rhodothermales bacterium | reverse complement strand
CCTGCGCTGGAACAGCCTGATTTAAGCCGCCGTAGGTTCGGCTGTCTCTGTTTTCCGACTCCCCTTACCCCATCCATGGCCATCTCAAAGGAAGAAGTGCAGCACATCGCCCGCCTCGCCCGCCTTCGGTTCTCCGATGAAGAGCAGGATCAGATGGCAGAAGAGATGAGCCAGGTGCTGGACTACATGGATACCCTGCGGGAGGTAGATACCGCCGGCGTCCCGCCGATGGCGCATGTGCTCACGCAGGAAAACGTGTTTCGCGACGACGAGGTCGAGCAGCGCATCAAGCGGAAGGACGCCCTAACGAACGCCCCGGAAACCGACGGCACGTACGTGCTCGTGCCCCGGGTCATCGACTGATCCGCGTCTGGCGCCGTCCTTCAGTCTGCCCATTTCTCCCGGCCTCATCGCTCCCGGCCTCCTCTGCGCATGGCACGAAAAAAAGGAAAGGGCCGCGCCCGTAGCTCCACGGCCTCGCACCGCACACGTCCAGCGCCCGGATGGTGGGAACGGCTGCCGGACCACACCCAGCACAGCCTGTGCATTGCCTTTCTTGTAGGCGTAGCCGCAGCCTTCTTCGGCCCGATCCTCTTCACGGGGCAGTCGCTCATCGGTGGCGATACCGTACAGTGGCGCGCCATGGCCGAGGCCATGTTCGACTACCGCGAGGCCACCGGGGAAGAGCCGCTCTGGGCCCCGAACGGCTTCGGCGGTATGCCGGGGTACATGATCTCGTACCCGGATATCATCCCACAGGTCGATACGGTAGCCACCGCCCTGCGGTCGCTCATCTGGCCGGCCTCGCACTTCCTGTTCTTGCTGTTTGGGATGTACCTGCTGGTCTTCTTCATCAGCCGAGATAAGCTCGCGTCCGTCCTGGCCGCTGCCGCGTACGGCCTGACGACGTACATCCCCATCATCCTGGCCGCCGGCCACAACACCAAGTTTATCGCGCTCTGCTTCGCCCCCTGGCTGCTCCTGGCCTTCGTCTACGCGCTCCGCAAGCCGGGGCTGCTGGCCGGGGTGCTGTTTGCCCTGGCATTGGCTGTGAACATCCGCGCCGACCACGTGCAGATCACCTACTACACGTCCTTTTTGATCGGCATCTGGTGGATCGGTGAAGGCATTGCCGCCTACCGGCAGGACCGCCTGAAAGCATTCGGGCAGACGACCGCCTGGCTTGCCGGGGGATCGGTGCTGGCGCTGCTGATGGTAGCGCAGCCGCTGCTGACCCATTTTGAGTACAAGGACTTCACCATCCGGGGCGCGGCACCGGCAGGGGACGATACCGCCGGGCTCGCGTGGGACTATGCGATGAACTGGAGCCAGGGCTGGGGCGAGCTGGTGACGCTCTTCGCTGCCGATGCGTACGGCGGGGGCGGGCAGACGTACTGGGGTCCCAAGCCCTTCACCGAAGGCCCGCACTATGTGGGCGGCGTGGTACTGCTGCTGGCCGGTCTGGCGCTATACCTCGTCCGCTCCACCGCCGCCCGGGCCCTCGGCATCGGCGCGCTGCTCATGACGCTCTTCGCGCTGGGCGAGCATGTCGAGCCGCTCAACCGGCTCATGTTTACCTACTTCCCGCTGTTCGACGCCTTCCGCGTGCCGGAGACGTGGCTCAGCATCGTGGCGCTGGCGCTGGCGGTGCTGGCCGGGCTCGGCCTGGCGCAGGTGCGCGGGGCCAAGCCATCGGCGAAGGATGCCGATTCCACAAACAGGGCTGTGTATGGCGGCGTGGCGATCGCCCTCGGGCTCGCCGCGCTGTTGCTCTTGGGCGGCAACGCCCTGTTTGATTTTGAGCGGCCCGGCGAGCGCGACCAGCTCATACAGCAAATCGCCCAGAGCAACAACGTGCCCGTAGATGACCCACGCGTGGCGCAGGCGGCCGACAACTTTTTGGAGGAGACACGGGAAGAGCGGCAGAGCGCCCTCCGCGGCGATGCTGGCCGGACGCTCCTCTTTCTGCTGATTGCGGGGGCCTGCCTGGTGCTGTATCGGCGCGAGCGGATGCCGGGCTACGCGATGGCCCTCGTGCTGGTGCTGCTGGTGGTGACTGACCTCTGGGGCGTCGACCGCCGCCACCTGAACAGCGAGCGGCTGGTGCCCGCCGATGACCCTGTCGATCTGATTGCCACCTACGACTTTGACCGCTTTCTGACCGAGCAGCAACGAGACGCCGGCGGCGCGGGGCAGTTTCGCGTGCTGTCGCTGGAGCGCGCCCCGATGAACAATGCCCGCCCGGCCTATCACTACGAGACGATCGGCGGGTATCACGGGGCCAAGCTGCGGCTCTATCAGGATTACATTGATTTCCTCTACCGCGACCCCGGCACCGCCATCCAAACCCCAGCGGTGCTGGACCTGATGAACGTGCGGTACGTCGTCTCGCCGCAGCCGCTGCCCGGCATGCAGGCCGTGTTCGAGAGCGAAGACACCGGCCTCACCGTGCTGGAGCGCCCTGAAGCGCCCCCCCGCGCGTACTTCGTTGGAGAGACAGCCCCGGTGGATACGCCGGAGGAAGCGTTCACTATTCTGCGCGCCTCGGGGCACAACGTGGAAGAAACGGCTGTGGTGCAGGCAGCAGATGGCCTCTCCACAACTCCCATCACCTCCGAAAGTATCGCCGAGGCAACGGTCACGCAGCACACGCCGCGGGAGATCACCATCGACGTGACCACCGACGCGCCGCGGCTGCTGGTGCTCAGTGAGGTATACTACCCGGCGGGGTGGAGGGCCTCGATCGATGGGAAGGAGGTGCCGATCCACCGCGTGAACCACTTTCAGCG
>CAYFRR010000023.1:12751-22938 GCA_964345505.1 uncultured Rhodothermales bacterium | reverse complement strand
CTGACCCCTGCCTTATGAAGCGCGTCCTGCTGCTTACGTACTACTTTCCACCGGCCGGAGGACCGGGTGTGCAGCGGCCGCTCAAGTTTGTCCGTTACCTGCGGCAGGCCGGGTGGGAGCCGGTGGTGCTGACCGTAGACGGCGGCGCATTTCCGGCAGCTGATGCCTCGCTGGCCGCCGATGTGCCTCCCGGGGTGACCGTGGAGCGCACCCCGGCGCTGGATCCGTTCCGGCTGTATGCGCGCCTGACGGGGAAGGGAAAAGAGGCGTCGGTAAAGGTGGGGTCAGTGGGCGACGCGCAGGGCTGGAAGGAGCGGCTGGCGCAGTGGATCCGGGCGAACCTCTTCCTGCCCGACGCGCGGGTCGGCTGGCTGCCCTACGCCATACCGGCAGGCCGGCGCCTCATCGCGGCGCACGGCATCGACGCGGTGATGACGACGGGTCCGCCGCACTCGTGCCACCTGGCCGGGTGGGCGCTGCAGCACCTCACCGGACGCCCGTGGCTGGCCGACTTTCGGGATCCGTGGACGGACATCAACTACTACCACGAGCTTCCGCACACAGCTCTGGCGCGTCGCGTAGATGCAGGCCTCGAACGCGCGGTGCTCCGCGCGGCAGCGCAGGTCGTCACGGTGAGCCCACACTGGGCGCAGCTCTTGCAGCAGAAGAAAACACCGGCGGCCCCCGTGGCCGTCATCCAAAACGGGTTCGACCCGGCCGATATGCCGGTGGATGTGGCGCCGCGCGCGGACATCTGCTACGTCACCCATGTGGGGTCGCTCTACGCCTCCCGCAATCCGCAGGCGCTGTGGCAGGCGCTGCAGCGCCTGGACGTAGCCGGCGCCGCGCCGGAGTTGCGCGTCCGCCTGGTAGGGACGGTGGCGCCGGACGTGCAGGCCGCCATCGAAGCACATGGGGTGGCGCACCGGGTGGAGCAGGTGCCATACCAACCGCATGCCGACGCCCTGGCCCTGCTGTGCGAGAGCGCGGCGGCCCTACTCGTGATTGAAGCGTTCCCGCACGACGAGGGCATGATCACCGGTAAGCTGTACGAGTATGTGGGCACCGGCCAGCATGTGATTGGGCTCGGCCCGCCCGACGGGGATGCCGCCGCTCTGCTGCGCGCTACGGGTGCCGGGCGCCTCTGGGCCCGTGATGATGTGCTGGCGCTGGAGGCCTCCCTACGCCGGGTGCATGAGGCGTGGGCAGCCGGGCATCCCCTTGCCGGCGCCGCATCGGAGGCCGCCGCCCCTTACACGCGGGCAGCGCAGACGCGCCGGCTGGCCGCCCTGCTGGATCGCCTCGTCGTCTCCCGATGACGCCGGCTGGCGCTCTGCTCGGGGGCATCGGCTGGCCTGCCCGCGCCGCCCGCAACACCGCTCCGCAGCAGCGGTAGCATCCGACATCAACGCCTCCTGCCCCTCTGCCGTCTCGTTATGCACAGCGTTCACCTGGCGTCTACCCACCGCGCGTTCGACACGCGCATCTTTCACAAAGAATGCCAGACGCTGCGAAACGCCGGCCATCGCGTGACCCTCATCGTGCCCCACGCAGCGTCCGAGACGGTCGATGGGGTCGCCATCCATGCGGTGCCGCTGCCCCGTGACGGGAAAGACCGCCTTACACGCACGCTCTTCACCCTCTACCGGGCGGCCCGCTTGTACCCGCGCACCGCGCTGATCCATTTGCACGATGCCGAACTGCTGCCCTATGCGCTCCTTTTGAAGGCCGAGGGCTATCGGGTGGTGTACGACATGCACGAGGACACCCCCCGGCAGGTGCGCTATCAGCACTGGATTCCCGAGGCGCTGCGGCCGCTGGTGGCGGAGGGCATGCGGGGTTTGGAGGCGCTGGCGGCGCGCTGGTTTGATGCGCTCGTCGTGGCCGAGCCGGTCATTGGTGAGCGCTTTCCGCAGGCCGCCCCGGTGCTGGTGCGTAACTTTCCGCTGCGGGACGAGCTGCTCTTGTCCGACGGCGTACCCTACACTGAGCGCCCACCTCACGTGGCCTATGTGGGCACCATCACGCAGGTGCGCGGTGTGCTGGAGGTCATCGCGGCGATGGGCATGGTGCCGGCGGCGCAGGGCGCGCGGCTGCAGCTGGCGGGGTCGTTTCACCCGGCCGCGCTGGAAGCGGAGGCCCGCCAGGTTGAAAGCTGGGACCGCGTCGACTTCCACGGGTGGCTCCCCCGCGCGGAGGTGGCCGGCTTGCTGGCCTCCGCCCGGGTAGGCGTGGTCACCTTCCACCCCACCGCGCGCTATCGCAGCAACTACCCCACGAAACTGTTCGAATACATGGCTGCCGGGTTGCCCGTGGTGGTCTCGGCGTTCGACCACCTGCGGCCGTTTGTAGAAGCGCACCGCTGTGGGTTGATGGTAGACCCGCAAGACCCCATTGCGATTGCCGATGCGGTGGAATGGCTGCTCGCGCACCCGGAGGCCGCCGAGGCGATGGGGCAGCGGGGGCGCGCAGCGGTGGAGGAGACCTACCACTGGGAACGGGAGGCGGGGAAGCTAACGGCGCTCTATCGGCACCTGGAGCGGGAGGGGCTACGCGCGTGACGGATCCATCGGCAGCCGATCCTCCCGACGAAGGGTCCACAGGTGCGCCCGAGCCCCGAGCGCGCGGCACGGCGCTCTGGGATGTCGCCCGGCAGAGCGGCGTGTACGCCCTCGGCAACATCGCCCTGAAAGCCAGCGGCCTGCTCATCGCGCCGCTGTACCTGAACCCGGAGCTGTTGACCGTAGAGGGCTTTGGGCAGTTTGCCCTGCTGAACGTGACGGCGCAGCTGGCCATCTTCATCGTGGGCCTGGGGCTGGGGCAGGGCCTGCTGAAGTTTGTCACCGACCCGGACCTGGCGCACAAGCGGCAGGCGTTGCCCTTCACCACCCTGACGGCCACGCTGGGGGCGGTGCTCGTCGGGTGTAGCCTATTAGCCGCGCTGGCCGACCCGCTCACCGAGGTGCTGCTGGGGGCTGCTGCGCCGTCGACGCTGCTGGTGCTGCTGGCCGGCTATGTAGGCGCAAAGGTGCTGGGCAGCATCCCGCTGATGCTCTTGCGCGCCCGCGAGCGGGCCGGGTGGTACGCGACGGCCGTCGGGCTCGAGGCGCTCGTGCTGGTGGGGGCGGTGTACTACTTCCTGGCCGTGCTGCAGTGGAGCCTCTGGGGCCTGATGGCCGCCTACGCCGCATCCGCCACCGTGGGCACCATCGTGCTGCTGGTGGCGATGCTGCGGCTGGTGCCTTGGACAATCGACCGCACCCTCGTGCTGCCGCTTATCCGCTTTGGGTGGCCGCTGGCCGTGGGGGCGCTGGCGGCCTGGTTCCTGAACCTGGGCGACCGGTACCTGCTTTCGTGGCTGGTGGACGATGCTACGACGGGCCTCTACGAATGGGCCGCGCGGCTGGCGGGGGCGGTCAACATGCTGTTCGTCCAGAGCTTCCAATTGGCGTTCTCGGTCATCGGCTTGAAGGCACTGGGGCGGGGCGATACGGCGGCCGACCTGCACCGCACCATCTTTCGGCACTACGTAGCCCTTACGGGATGGGCCTCGCTCGGGATCGCGCTACTATCGTACGACCTCACCCGGCTTCTCACTGCGGAGCCTGCCTACCTCGAAGCCGAGCCGCTGGTGCTGCTCCTGGCGCTCGGGTTTATGGCCTACGGCGTTCACTTCATTATCACCAATGTGTTGTACGCTGCGGGCAAGACCGGCACGATGGGCAGCCTCGTGTTTGCCGCGGCCGTGCTCAACCTGCTGCTGAACCTTGCCCTGATTCCATTCATCGGGGCGGTGGGCGCGGCGCTCACCACGTACGTGTCGTACCTGGCCCTGGCCCTGGGCAATGCCTACGTGGCCGGCCAGACCCAGGCGGTGGCCTTTCCTTGGGGCCGGTATGCGGGCGTCGTGGCCCTGGTGGTGGCCCTTTACGCCGTGGGGTGGACGGTGCAGGACGCCCCCCCTGCGCTCCGCCTCAGCGTCCGCCTTGGCCTGATTGCAGCGTTCCCGCCGCTGCTCGTAGTCACACGATTCTACACCTGGCGGGAGGTCCGGGCGACGGCGCGGCTGGTCCGGGGCTACCTCCGCGCCCCCCAGCGATAGGCTGTTCGGATCCCCACGGGCGAGCAGACGTCCTACGTTACCGCCGCCTTCGCCTCCGTTGCCCTCATCCCTCGTGGCTACTCCCAACGACACGTCCTCTACCCCCATTTTCTGGGAACGCCTGCGGGACTGGATGACGGATACCGGCAGTGGCGATGCTGGAGACAGTGATACCGGCCACTCAGGGATCGCCATTACCGTCTGTATCCTGGTATCGCTCTTTCTGTGGTTCACCCTCACCCTGCGCGATGTGCACACCGATACCGTGGAGGTCCCGCTGCGGGTGGACAACCTGCCCGCCGATGAGGCGCTGGTCGAGTACCCCCCGTCTACGGTGCGGATACAGGTGCGGGGCGAAGGTTTCAACCTCCTGCGCATGCGCTTCAATCCCCCGGTGGTAGCAGTGGACGGCCGGCAGGATCAGGTGGACCTCTCGGACACCGTTTCCGATCTGGGGCGCGACGTGCAGGTCGAGAGTATCCTGCCGCGCTCTATCAGCCTCCGGAAGGAGCCGCTGCGCACGGCCCGCATCCCGATTCAGGTGCGTGCCGACCTGGGGACGGCTGCTACGTACGAGCTTGCGGCCCCGCCGTCCGTGCAGCCCGATTCGGTGAACGTGGCAGGAGCGGAATCTATCATCGAAGACCTGGACGCGTGGCCCACGGAGCGCGTGGAGCGGAGTAACCTCCGCGATTCCCTCGACGTGCGCGTCGCGCTGAAAGACACGCTGCGGGGGCTCGTCCGCAAAGACCGGGAGACGACCACCCTGCGGGCTGTGGCGGTGGCCTTTACCGAAAGTGTGCGAGAGGTGCCCGTGCGCGTCACAGGCGTTCCTGCCGATGTCGTCTCGCTCGATCCATCGACCGTAGAGGTGCGCTACCGGGTAGCCCTGGATGACTACGATGAAGCGCTGCAGGCCGAAGAGCTCTTCGCCACGGTGCCGTACGACGAGATCCGCACCGATACCACTGGCTTCGTGCGGCCCCGGGTGAATCTGCCGTCGGGGCTGCGGGTGCGCGACGTTGAGGTGCGGCCCGACCGGCTGCGCTACTTCATTGCGCTGCAGTAATCCATAGCGTTGTCGTACCGCGCGTGCAGTGCCGGGGACCCGGGGATGACCCCTGGGATGAACGCAGCGCCTAATAAAGCCGAACAGAAGCACCACCACTGGGCATGATTGATCTCGTACTGGCGGTATGCTGCAGTCTGGGCATCGGAATGATCTTTAAGCATGCCGCAGGGGAAGGCCTGGACCGGCTCGCCCTGCTGACGGTAAATTATGCCGCTGCAGCAGCGGTGGCGGTGGTGTCGCTGCGGTTGGGGCTGCAGCCGGTGGAGGGAAGCGGGTTGACGGCGGCGCCCGGCGTGTTGGCGTTGGGGGGCGCGACGGGCGTGCTGTTCATCGCCGGCTTCTTCGTGTTTGCCCTTGCCACACAGGTGGCGGGCATGGGCCTGGCCGTGGCCGTACAGCGGCTGGCAGTGGTGATTCCGTTTCTGGCGTCCTGGGCTATATGGAGTGAGATCCCGTCAACGGCGCAGCGCCTTGGGCTTTTGCTGGGCGGGGCGGCCTTTTTCCTGATCGCGTTTCGTCCGGACCCCTCGCGAGAGACGGTAGCCGACGGTCCGGCCGCCGCTGGCGTGCGTCTGCCGGCAACCCCGGAGCTGCGTACGTTCGGGGTGCTGGCCTTGCTCTTCATCGTCGCAGGCACCGTCGATGTGTCGATGAAAGCGTTCGATGAGCTGTTTGCGGCTACCAACAGCCGGGCGTTCTTCCTGCTGCTGGTGTTTGGGGTGGCGCTGGTGGTAGGCACAGGGTTCGTGGCACACGACGGGCTACGGTACGGGCGCTGGCCCACGCGTGCTGAGATGGGGTGGGGGATAGGGCTGGGCATCATCAACTACGGCTCGGTGCTCTTCTTCCTGCGCGCCATCGAGGCTCTTTCGGGGCCGTTTGTGTTTCCGGCCAACCACATCGCGCTGGTGATCGGCGCGGCGCTGCTCGGGGTCTATTTCTGGGATGAACGACTGCGCCCGCTCAACTGGGCGGGGCTGGGGCTGGCCGCCGTGGCATTCGTGCTGCTCAACCTGTAGATCACGCCCGTTGCTACCGCAGGGGGGACTACGGAACCGGGGGCCTGACCGCGGGTGCGCTCAGGCACATCGTTTGCTGTGTTTGCGATGTGCCCGGCGTTTTCGCATGCTTATGCCCGTCCTCTGATTGCCTTATGGAAGCGGCTCGTATCTCGTATCGCCTCTTGTTCGGGTGGACGCTGGCCGTGGTGGCCGTGGCCACGCTCGTCGTTGCTACAGCGTTGCTCTACCACCTGCGTCAACCCATGCCCGCTGAGACCCAGGTACAAGCGGTGGTCCTGACGACCCTTCAGCAGGAAGCCGCGGCCTCGTTTTTGGTGACGGGCACGCTGGAGCTCTCCGCCACCAGCAGCATCCAGCACACCACGTACCAGCCGGTGCTTCCGTACCTGCCGCCGGCCAATCTCGGCACGACGCATGCGGAGGCCCGCCTTCCGGGCACGGTGGCGTACGGGTTCGACGTGCGGGACCTGACCGCCGACCATATTCGCCTGGAGGCCGATGGGGTGATTCATCTTGCCCTGCCTCCACTGCAGGTGTTTTCGACAGAGCCAGACCTGGGCCATCTCCAGGTATCCTCCACGCACGAGTGGCGGGCGTGGCTCACCCGGCGGGATGGACGGGCGGCCGAGCGTGACGCCCTGCATGCGGCTCAGCGTGCGCTCCGAACGCAGGCCGCGCGGCATCTGACGCAGGCCCACGAGCCTCAGCTGAACAGCGCGGAGGCGCTCCGCCACCTGCTGATGCCCGCTGTTCAGGCCTTGGGCATGGCCACGCCTACCTTCCGCATGCAGATGGAATCTGGGCTGGTATACGAGGTCCGCGGGACAGACGCTGCGCCACTGCCCGCTCTCCGGCGCAGCCGCCATGACGGGTAGGCTCGGCGTAAGTGGTCCACACACAACGGTTTGCCATGCAGCCGCTGCAGAACCGCATGGTGCCTCCGCCGGTAAGACGCTATTCAATTTTTCTACACACGTGCCCTGCGTCGTATGCCTTCGTCCTCGTCCGCTACATCTACCACGAAGGATCGCGTAGCGCCTGCCGGCGATGGCGCTGCGACGCATCCGCCGGAGCAAGCGGCTGCGCATTCGCCGTTTACGGTGCCGCACGCAACGGCGCCGCGCGCGGTGGCGCCTGACACTTCGCCCGACGATCCAGTCCTCTTCTTCAACCGCGAGCTGAGCTGGCTCGACTTTAACTGGCGCGTCCTCTTTCAGGCGATCGACGAACGCACGCCGCTGTTGGAGCGCGTGCGGTTTCTATCCATCACGGCCTCCAACCTGGACGAGTTCTTCCGTAAGCGCGTAGGAGGGCTGAAGCGGCAGCAGGCCGCAGGCGTCTCGCGGCGCTCGCCGGATGGCCGGTCGCCCACCGAGCAACTGCAGCTTATTCGCGCGGGTGTTCTTCGTCAACACGAAACGATGCATACGCTGTGGAAGGAGCTGAAAACACAACTGGACGCCGCCGCTGGCGTCACCATCAGCGACTACGCCGACCTCAGCGCCGCTGCCCGCGCTGAGGTGGACGTCCATTTTCAGCAGCATATCTTCCCTATCCTGACGCCGTTGGCCGTAGACCCCGGCCACCGCTTTCCCTTTATCTCGCACGGCAGCCTTTCACTGGCGGTCGTGCTTCGCCACCCCGGCCGGGGGTCTCGGCACTTTGCACGGGTGAAGGTCCCGCTGCAGCGCGGCCGGTGGATTCCGGTGGGTGACCGCCCGCACCACTTCGTGCCGATGGAGCAGGTCATCGCTCATAACATTGATCTGCTGTTCCGGGGGATGAACGTCCTGTCTGTGCATCCCTTCTACGTCACCCGCAACGCCGACATGCGGCGGGACGAAGAGGACGTGCAGGATCTCCTGGAGATGATCTCGGAGGAGCTGCGTGAGCGCCGTTTTGCCTCGGTGGTCCGGCTGCAAATCGACCCCTCGATGCCTCAGGTGGTGCGCCGCTGGCTCGCGCGCGAGCTGGTGCTGGAGGCGGAAGACGTGTACACGTGCGATGGTCTTATCGATCTTTCCTCGTGCGCAGCACTGGCCAATCTGGACCTCCCAGCCCATCAATACACGCCTTGGGAGCCCGTGCATCATGCACAGCTGATAGCAGAGAACGATTCCGAAACAAACGACAACATCCTGCGGATCATGCGGAAGCAGGATCTACTGGTGCATAATCCCTACGATTCCTTCCGGACCAGTGTGCAGCGCTTCATCGAGGAAGCCTCCCGCGACCCGAAGGTGCTGGCGATCAAACAGACGGTGTACCGCACCTCTGAGGATTCGCCCATCATCGAGGCTCTCATGCGTGCAGCGGAGCGGGGCAAGCAGGTGGCAGTGTTGGTGGAGGTGAAGGCGCGCTTCGACGAGGAGAACAACATCGAATGGGGGCAGCGCCTCGAAAAGGCAGGCGCGCACGTGACCTATGGCCTCGTAGGTCTGAAGACGCATGCCAAGGCCGCGCTGGTGGTACGCGAGGAGGCCGGGGGGCTGCGCACGTACTGCCACATCGGGACGGGCAACTACAACTCCGACACGGCCCGCCTCTACACCGATCTTGGCCTGCTGACGACTCAGGAAGAGGTGGGGAAGGATCTCGTCAATCTCTTTCATTACCTCACCGGGTACGCGCCCGAGCAGCACTACGAGCGCCTGATCGTGGCCCCGCGCGACATGAGGCGGCATTTTGAGGAGTGTATCACGCAGGAGATCGCGCATCAGAAGGCCCACGGCAACGGTCGTATTATTGCCAAGATGAACGGGCTGGACGACGTGCAGATGATCCGCTCGCTCTACCGGGCCTCGCAAGCCGGCGTCCATATCGACCTGATTGTGCGGGGGCACACCCGCATCCGGCCCGGGCTGCCCGGTATCAGTGAGAACATCCGGGTGCGCAGCATCGTCGGGCGCTTCTTGGAGCATCACCGCATCTACTACTTCGGCAACAACGGGGACCCGCAGGTCTACATCGGCAGCGCCGACTGGCAGCGGCGCAACCTGGACGACCGCGTGGAGGCCGTCATCGACGTACGCAGCCGGACGCTCCGTGCACGTCTCATCCGCATCCTGCGGGCCGCCCTCAACGACCGCCGGCTGGCCTGGGAGCTGCACCCCGATGGCACGTACGTGCAACAGCAGCCCCGTACCTCGGCAGAAGCCGTGGGCTACCACGACCGCCTCATGGACTGGGCGCGCCGCCGCGTGGCCAGCATCGAAGCCCCCTGGGACCTCCCCGAATAGCGGGCTCTCTGGCGCTGTTTGTTGTTTGTGAAGTGGGCACTCCACCTCCGGGGGCATCGTACCAGCGCTCGAGATTTGTCGCTCCCGGGGGTGCTTTTCGCGGGCCCCTGCTTTTCAATCGCTTGATCGTCTCGCCTGCCATGCTTTCCTCTCGTTCGCTGATTGCTGCGCCGCTCTGGGTGGCTGTTGCTCTGGTGGCTACCCTGTTCTTCCTGATCGCCTGCGAGGAAGAACCCTCCGATCCCCAGGAGCGCTTTGAGCGCCTTGGGCAACGCGTCTACAACAGCTACTGCGCTACGTGCCATGGGGCCAACGGGCAAGGGGTGCAGGGAGCTTTTCCGCCGCTGCGGCAGACCGAGTGGGTCATCGGAGATGAAGGGCGTCTCATTCGGCTCGTGTTGCACGGCGTAAGCGGTGAGATGGAAGTGCTGGGCGAAACGTACAACAACGTGATGACAGCGCACGGCTTCCTCTCGGATCAGCAAATCGCCGCCGTCCTGACGCACATTCGCAAAAACTGGGGAAACGACGCGGAGACCATCCGCCCGGCACAGGTACAGCGCGTACGGCAAGCGTCCACGCAGCAGAGCACGTGGCAAGCGTCAGCGCTCTGGCAGGCCACGGGGATGCCCGGCGAAGCGGACGCTCCGGCGGAGGCTGACGCAGCGGATGAGGCAGCAGACAACGCCCCTGAGGCACACGAGCAGTAAGAGCGGAGAAGCAGGAGGAGCCCGACGGCCTACAGTATGGCG
>CAYFRR010000023.1:10819-12651 GCA_964345505.1 uncultured Rhodothermales bacterium | reverse complement strand
TCGAGGTGCTGCGGGGGATGCGGCGGGAGGCGCAGGCGCTGCCGGGCCTCGCGGGTGGCGGTGGCGAGCCGGTCCCAAGCTCCAAACTCCCATAGCTGGATGTGCGTCTGGACGGCATAATGCTGCATCTGTCGGAAGTGGCTCGGGTTGTCCTCCAGCAGCGCTTCGAACGCTTCCCCAATCTCGTGGAGCCGCGCCTTGTTGGCCTCGGTAAAGCCAAACTGCCCCACGCTCTCGACCAGGGCAGCATACCGCCGGTCCCACGTGGTGTACTCCGCGGGGCGGAGCGTGTAGGTATGGTCATCAAAGACGCGCGTCGCGGAGCGGTCGATGATGTGCAGGCCCTGGGCCTCGAGGTGGGCGATAGAGCCGACGGGCAGGAAGAAACGCACGGGATGTCCGCCGGCCGTAGCCGTCAGGCGGGCATTGCCACGGGCGGGCACGGTCAGGCCCGGTGCAGGGGCCGGGAGGTCGAAGTGCATATTCATCGCCCGGAAACCCGCATAGGCCGTAGCCTGCGCCGGTGCCGGATGCCAGTCCAGGTGCGCTGCCTCCGACAGCACCTCCAGCAACTCCCGCAGGGTGATCGACTGGCCTGCGGCCAGCTGCACTTGCTCGGCCCGCATGGTCCGTGAGGTGTCCACCGGCAAGTGCTCCGTCGCGCGGAGGGCTCCGTAGAGGGAGGGCACGTAGCCCTGCGAGTACGTCTTGAAGGTAGATTCGCTGGAGACGAGGTCGAAGCCCTCCGTGAGCGCCCAGATGTAGCCGTCCAGCACGCTGCGTGGGTAGACCATCGCATCTGGCTCGTTCTCCACAAACCGCTGCAACACGTGGAAGACGTTGTTAGGCCCTGTATGGTAGGCGGAGATGCCAGGGATCTCGCTACCAAAGGCGTTGACGTGGCTGCGCACCATCTGGAAGGCCTGCTCCATCGTCAGAAGGGGGTGCAACTCCTCCCGCACGTCCACGCCGCGTCCGGCCTCCGACGAGAGGCGGTACCGGTGAATGTCGTGGCGTCGGAGCTGCGCCGGCATCATCTGGTAGCGTCCCCGAGCTCCGGCAGAGGAGACGAGGTGGTCCTGGTTAAAGGTCTCCACCGTGCTCAGCTCCGTCACCAGCAGGCTGAGGTCCAGCATGCGGGCCAGGCGGATCTCATACTCATGCACCAGCGCCTTGCGCTCGCGTGCTTCCAGCATCTGGTTGGCGCGCCCCCAGCGCACACTGATATGCTCGCGGGGAAAGCCGCTCTTCTCCATCGCGTCCAGGATACGGCGGGTCTCCTCGCGGCGCTCCCGGTCGATGGCGGGCCAGTCGGCCTCCCCACGGGCACGGTAGGTCGCGCGGGCGTCCTCCAATGTGTGGATCTTCAGCACGTTGCCTGTGCGCCTATCCCGAAAGCGCATCGTGAAGTTGTCATCGACCCCCTGACGGGTCACAAACAGGTCCAGCAGGTCGTGGAAGGCCGAGAGGCGTTGGTCCTGGGCGTAAGATGTACCGAAGGGCACCGTAGCCTTCGGCCTGAGGCGTGCAAAGTACGACTCGAATCGCTGGTGCGGATGCAACTCGTGGTCCTGCAGCGTGAAGTTGGTAAGGGTTGTAGTGGCGGCCACCTCCACTTCCGAGTAGTTTCCCACGTCGAGGGCCGGTAGCACATACCGGCTCATGACCTCGCTGGCGGTCAAGTCGCCGCTGCCTGAGATGGTAAGGCCCAGCCCCATTACGAGCAGCACCGCCACGGTGGCCGTCCAGAGCACGCGAGAGCGAGACGAGGAAGAGGCAGTAGCAGGCGACATGGGCGTAAAGCGAGAGCCTTGAATAAAGAGGAAGAGTCC
>CAYFRR010000023.1:7634-10719 GCA_964345505.1 uncultured Rhodothermales bacterium | reverse complement strand
GAAGAGTCCTTACAGAAGAGTCCCTACGAAAGCGCAGGGGTGCGATGCGTCCGGGCTTGCGAAATCAGATGGGTGAAGAGAGGCTGCAGGGCAGCGCCCATGCGCTCCGGATGAAACTGTACCCCGAGAATGTGGCCGTCGGGATGTTCGATCCCTTCCACCACCCCATCGGGGGCGACGGCTGATACGCGGTACGGCGCCGCTACCGAGGCCAGGGCCTGCAGGTGGCGCGTGTTGATGCTGTCGACCCTCTCGCCGAGCAAGCGCGCCAGGTGGGTCCCCGGCACGCAGCGTAGCGGATGGGTCGTGGCCCCGCGCTTCTGGCTGTGGGTGGCCGCCCCGTCGTGCTGCTGCTCCACATCCGCGTAGATGGTGCCTCCCGCCAGGGCGTTGAGCAGCTGCATGCCATAGCAGATGCCAAGGATGGGTTTGCCTGCTGCCAGAAACCGCCGGAGGAGGGCCCGGTCTGCCGTCCGGCGCTCGGAGGCCGTCTCGTTGATGTCGGCAGGGAGCGTCCCCATCAGTCCTTCGGTAATGGCCGGGCCACCCGTCACAATTAGCGCGTCCAGCCGCTCCGCCAGCGCCGTCACCGGGCCGTCGCCCTCTACCATCGGTACGATCCACGGCAGGCCCCCGGCCGCCTCCACAGCGCGCACGTAGGGCAGGGCGAGGCGTTGCTCGTCGTTGGTGAACGAAGTGGTGATGCCAATTAGTGGATACACAACAGGAAGGGCCATTAGGCAGAACAGGCAGGGTAGCAGAGGTGCTGCTACAGGGTATGAAATCGAATGCAGAAGTCCCAGGGGCGTGGCGCAGAATAAACGTCAGGGGGCAACTTCGTACGCCCGGATGGGGCGGGGGTCATTTGGGGCGGTGATGTCGAGGGAGAGCATCAGGTGGTTGGGCTGCCGCAGCACGCCGGTGACATCGGCAAAGCCGCCGCGGTCAAGCTCGTCATACAGGGTGTTCTTTATGGTGCGTGCGGCGGGGGCAGCGTTACTGGTCGACGACCCATGGATGACCTTCACGCTGCTTCGCCCGCGAGCCGCCGCTTCATCCAGTACGCGGTACACAATGTCGACGGCTTCATGAACGGTCGTGCCATGAAGGTCTACCGTCACGGTCATTCCATTATCGTCGATACGGGCGAACGGCATAAGGCGGCCTGAAGAGTCTGGAGCAATAGTTAGGTCATGCGACCTTTAATCTATGAAGAGCGTTCATCGGATGTTCACCCTTTGGATCACTTTTTTTGCGCCGTTCCCTACAACCGGCCCAGGAGGTTTTGCTTATGCAAGTGCAGACGCGTTCCTACACCACTGTCACGCGTGGACTCGACCGCGCGTGTATCCCCTTTCGCCTCTGGACGAAGGCCAAACGCCTGGGCACGTGGGACCCCGCAGCGGTAGACCTCACCACAGATCACACCGACTGGCAGGTGCTTTCCTCGCAAGAGCAGGACCTGCTGCTGCGGCTTACGGCCCAGTTTCAGGGTGGGGAGGAGGCCGTGGCTACTGACTTGCTGCCTTTCCTTCAGGTCGCCGCCGATGAGGGGCGGCTGGAGGATGAGCTCTTTCTGACGGCCTATCTGTGGGAAGAAGGCAAGCACGTAGAGGCGTTCGATCGCTTCCTGAACGAGGTGGCTGTGCGGGAGGTGGACCTCTCAGCGCTGCTTGTGCCGGCGCATCACGCACTGTTTCAGGCGCTGGCGGAAGCGGTGGGCACCCTGCGGGCCGATCCTACGCCCCGGCATCAGCTGGAGGCGGCCACCACGTACCAGATGGTGGTGGAGGGCGTGCTGGCGGAGACGGGGTATCAGGCGTACTACACGGTGCTGAAGGAGCGTGGCATCCTGCCGGGCATGCAGGAGATGGTGCAGGCCATTCAGCGCGACGAGGCGCGCCATGTCGCGTTCGGGCTCTATCACATCGGCTGCCTGCTGGCCGAGGCCCCGGAGGAGCGCTGGCCCTGGGTGGAGGAGTGCCTGCAGGCGCTGATGCCGCTGGTGCTCCAACTCATCGAGCAAACGCTGGCACCGTTTGGCGATGACGTCCCGTTCGGTATCTCGGAGGATCAGTTCTTAGCCATCGGCATGGGGCAGTTTCAGAAGCGGTACGACCGGCTGCAACGGCTGCGCGGACAGTCGCTCCACACCATCCGGTATGGCACGTAGGTGCCCCGGATGTGGGACCCTTCCGCCCGTGCAGGCGTCGGACGCACCCGCCTGTTCGCTAACTGCCCCCGCCCGATCTACCGCCCATGTCTGACGACCGCTCCGCCCTCATCAGCGAACTCACGCGTGCGTACCGTGCCCCTTCGGTGGAGGCGCCTCCCGCATCCTCTGAGGCCGCCGAAGCCCGCGCCGACGCCGCCCGGGCCGATGCTGCCGCACTGGCCGCCCATATCGATCACACCGCCCTCAAGCCAGATACCCCGGAGGATACCATTCGCGAGCTCTGCGCGGAAGCCAAGCAGTACGGCTTCGCCTCCGTGTGCGTGAACCCGTGCTATGTGCCGCTTGCTGCGGCGCAGCTCGCCGCTACGTCGGTGGAGGTCTGTACCGTCATTGGCTTTCCCCTGGGCGCCACCGCCACGGCCGTAAAGGCGAACGAGGCGGAGTGGGCGGTGCGCCACGGGGCCGGAGAGGTGGATATGGTGATTAACATCGGGCTGCTGAAGACGGGGGCCACCGCCACCGTCGAAGACGACATCCGGACCGTGGTGGATGCGGCTCGTGCACGGCGCGACGCCCCAGCGCGTGCCACCGTGAAGGTCATCCTGGAAACAGCCCTGCTCACCGAGCGCGAGAAAATCATTGCGTGCCTGCTGGCCCAAAACGCGGGCGCTGATTTTGTGAAGACCTCCACGGGGTTTTCCAGCGGCGGCGCTACGTTTGAAGACGTGGCGCTGATGCGCGAGGTGGTGGGCGAAACGATGGGGGTCAAAGCCTCCGGCGGGGTAGGCCATGCAGAGAAGGCGTATGCCATGCTCGCGCACGGAGCCACGCGTATCGGCGCCAGCGGCTCGGTGGCCATCATGGAAGGCGTCGAAAGCAGCCGCACCTCCTGAGCCGCTACGGGCTGCT
>CAYFRR010000023.1:1796-7534 GCA_964345505.1 uncultured Rhodothermales bacterium | reverse complement strand
GCACGTATCGCCCCTGTTTTTTGCATCTCCCTGCTGTTGCTCAGCGGTTGTGTCTCCATCGAACGGGTGAGTGACGAAGAGGACGAGGCAGACGGGGCTGCCGAGGCGGCGCGCGTGCTGGCCGAGGTCGAGACGTTCGACGTTGATCAGTATCCGCTGGAGCCTCCAGAGCGCAGGGTGGACATCACGCACCGTGTGCCCGAACGGCTAATGGAGGTCCGCGCTGGCGCAGGCGTTGAGCGCACGGTGGAGGGGTACCGGGTGCAGATCTTCTCAACCGACGACCGGCGCGCGGCCGATGAGGTCTACACCGAAGCTGAGGCGTGGTGGGCATCCCATCGGGAGAACGATGAGCTGCGCGAGGTTTTCGGCGACGCCGTGCCCGAGGAGCCTCCGGTGCACCTCATCTACCGTCAGCCCCTCTACCGGGTGCGTGTGGGTGACTTCACTTCGCAGGAGCGGGCACGCCAACTCATGCGGGTGCTGCGCGATGATTTCTCCGACGCCTTCATTGCCCGCAGCCCAGTCACGGTGCAGCAGTGACACGTGGGGTTTATCAGCGCGCGGGTCGGGTTACCGGAGCGCATCTTCCAGGGAGGTTGCGGCATCCGTAGAGGCATCCCGGTACTTCACGATGATCGGCGCGTAGAGGGACAAGCCGTGGTCTGCGGCAAAGTCGGAGCCAACGGACCGTGTACCCGGCACCACTACGGCGTTTTCGGGAATCTCCAGCACCCCGGCGTCGTCAACCCGCAGGAGGCGTTCGTGCACCAGGTCGTACACCGTGGTGGAGCTCGTAAGCGTTACCCCCGGAGCCAAGACGGCGCCGGAGCGCACGAGGCACCCCTCGTAGATCCCGCAGCCGCCGCCCACAAAGACGTCATCCTCAATGATGACCGGTAGCGCCCCCACCGGCTCCAGTACCCCGCCCACTTGCGCCGCGGCCGACAGGTGTACATTCTTGCCAATCTGCGCGCAGCTCCCCACCAGCGCGTGCGAGTCGACCATGGAGCCGGTGTCCACATAGGCCCCAACGTTGATGTACATGGGCGGCATACACACGACGCCCGGCGCCACGTAGCTGCCCGACCGAATGGACGAGCCGCCCGGCACGAGGCGTACCTCATGCTTGGCCGTCAGCGTCTTGAGTGGATAGGTGTCCTTATCGAAAAAGGGCAGACGATCAGCTGACATATCCGTCATCTTGCCGATTTTAAACCCGAGCAGGATGCCCTCCTTCACCCACGAGTGCACGCGCCAGCTACCGTCATTAGATCGCTCAGCAGCCCGCACGGTGCCATCGTCCAGCGCGTTTCGCAGCGCGTTGAACGTGGTGCGCACCTCATGCGGGTTGGTGTCGTCTTCTGCGAGCAACGCTTCTATACGCTCACGGAGGGCATGGGCAGTCATAAGGTATCAGGATGAGACGAGTGAAAGCAGAGAAGCAGCATGTAAACCGATCTCTCCTATGAAACCGATCCTGTGCAGGTTGCTCGTGGGCGCTGTCATTGCACAAACCTCACGGACGGGGAAGGGGTACCTGTGAAGCCCTCGCAAAAGTTAGACGGTCAGGGCGCCGTCAGAATCCACCTTGCGTTCGGTAGGTTTCTGCCGTAGCCTTTTACGGATCATCCCTGGCGTCTTCGGCGCCCACTGTTCACCCATCGTTTCTGGTATGACTGTCTTCACCTCCACCCGTTCATCGCTTCGCAGCTTTCTCGTCGTTACGGCGCTGCTGGCACTCCTCATGGTCAACGCCTGCCAGTGCGACTCGCCGCCGCCCGTCGGGCCGGTGGACGACGAGGAGGACAACGCCCATCTCTTGGAGGTCCCACCCAATGCGCCTGTTGCTGACGCTCAGCCGCTGGCCGCGTAGCACGGCGAAACGATCGGCGTACAAGCAACCAGCCCGTGGGCCGGTTTGGGCAACCTCATGTGCGGGTGCCTGTTACACACATACATCAAACATATAAAGCAAATCTACAGCATCCTGTGGCCTACATCCCTGACGAAAAGATTGACGAGATTCGCGCGTCGTCGGATATCGCCGACGTCGTGGGCGAGTATGTACGCCTGAAGCGGCAGGGACAAAATCTGTTTGGTCTGTGCCCCTTCCACAACGAGAAGTCGCCGTCCTTCAGCGTGAACCCGGAGATGGGCATCTTCAAGTGCTTTGGGTGCGGGGAGGGGGGCGATGTGTTCGCGTTCATCTCCAAGATGGAGATGGTCTCGTTTCCCGAGTCCGCGCGCATCCTGGCTGAACGGGCGGGCATTGAAATTCCGGAGTCGGAGGCTGCGCGGGAGCGGGCCAGCGAGACGGACGCGATCTACGAAGCGCTGCGCACGGCTGCGCGGTTCTACTACTTCTGCCTGACGCGGGAGGCGCGCGGGAATGAGGCGCTGCGGTACCTCAAGGATCGCGGGTTCACCGCGGATACCATCAAGCAATTTGGACTCGGCTACGCCCCGGACACGTGGGATTCGTTGTTGTCCCATGCCGAGGAAAAGCACCTGAGCGGTGAGCAACTGGAGCGAGCCGGGCTTGTGCTTGCCCGGAAGAGCGGAGACGGCTACTACGACCGCTTTCGCGGACGCGTCATGTTTCCGATCTTCTCCCACATCGGAAAGGTGGTGGGGTTCGGTGGACGTATCATGGACGATGACGTCGACCAGCCCAAGTACATCAACTCGCCCGAGACGGACGTCTACCACAAGAGCCGCGTGCTCTACGGCCTGTACCAGGCCAAGCAAGCCATCCGGGATGCCGAGGAAGTGGTGATGGTGGAGGGTTACACCGACGTGATCGCCCTGCACCAGGCGGGGGTGCAGCACGTGGTGGCCTCCAGCGGGACGTCGCTCACGGAGGGCCAGGTAAAGGTGCTGGATCGCTACGCCCAGCGTATTTTGCTCCTCTATGACGCCGACAGCGCCGGGGTGACGGCCATGCTGCGCGGCATCAACACCATTGTGGAGCAGGGCCTGGCGGCCTACGCCGTGGCCTTGCCGGGCGACGAGGATCCGGACTCCTACGTGCAGCACCACGGCGCCGAGGCCTTTCGGGCGTTGCTGCGCGAGAAGCGGCAAGACTTCGTGGCGTTCATGGTGTCGGCGGCGGAGGCTGAGGGCCGGATGGATACGCCGGAGGGCGCCGCGCACACCATGCGGGAAGTGCTGGGTACCATCGCCCGGATGCCCGATCCGCTGCTACAGGAAACGTATCTGCGCCGTGCCAGCGAGGTGCTGAACGTACCGGAGGGCCGCCTGGAGCGCGTGCTCCAAGAGCAGCGCGCTGAGCGGGAGGAAGCCGAGGCGCGCAAAGCCCGCCGCGCGCCTGTGCCCGCAATGCCGCCCTACGATGCGCCCCCGCCCGAAGACCGCGACCGGGGCGGGGCGGAGCCTGATGATGCTGCTACCCCCAGCGTGCGCGCCCCTCGCCCGCAGGAAGAGGTCCTGCTCGCGCTGATGCTCTACCACAAAACCCGGCTCGTCGAGTTCATCATGGGCCACATGGCGACAGATGAGTTTACCGAAGGGCCGGCCCGTACCCTTGTGGAAAAGATGCTGGAAATGTACGAAGCAGAAAATGCCGTCCGCACCGAGCCGTTCACGAGCGGTACGTATGGCGAGAAGGTGCGGCGCCTGGCCAGTGAAGTACTGGTGGACCGGTACGCCCCATCCGCCAATTGGAAAGAGCTAAAGGACATCACGGTCCCCTCCAAGAACGAGGACCCCTACCGCGTGGCCGGGGACGCGATGTCCCGCCTCAAGCTGCTGCGTGTGCAAGATGTGATGAACGGCCTCAGTCGCCAGCTCCAGCGTCATGAGGAAATGGATGAGGACACGGAGGTACGCGCCCTACAGGAGAAGATTGCCCGCCTCACGCAGATCAAGCGGCAGATCAAGAACAAGGACTTCATCCGGGAGGAACTGCGGGCGTGAAGCGCTGCGGCACTGGGGGATGGGCCAAGAGCTTATGCTGACGCCAGGTGGTCGGTGATCCAGTCGAACAGGCGGTCGGTGGCAGTCAAGATTGATGCCGCATCTGCAGCTGTGGTTGGCGTGCCGCTGTACAGATGCACAATGCTAACGTCGTTGAGGCAGTCAAGCGTGGGCTGCAGGTCGTCGGGGATCAGCAGGTTGGTGCGCTCCGACAGATAGACGAGGTTGTGGCTCACCGGAGGGTGGGCATCGTGCTGCGCGCGATAGAGGGCCTTTAGGGCCTTCTCCACCGCCAGATGGGCGAACACCAGCGCAGCGTGCGGACGCTCCAGCCGCTGCAGCGCATGCGCGGTGGTGCGCTCGCGTTCAGCCTGCGCCTGCCAGGCGGCCACTGGCTGATCGGCGGTATGGACGAGAATGCCGTGCTTCTTGCGGGGTGCGTCAGGGCCCATGGCGATCTACCTGGTCGCAAGCGTCGCGTCGGCGTGGACGGGGGCTTGGCGCTCTACTGCGCCTCGGTCGGGGGCGGCATCAGCCGTGTGCTTATCGACAAAATAAGCAACGTACTGCGCACAGATCTTGGCTTCATCGGCTCGTGTTGCGGTCAGGTAATACCGGCTGCGGAGCGGATCTTCCCACAGCGCCGGGTAAAAGAGCTCATTGCGCTGGGCATCGGTCAGGTCGGCCACGTCTGCCGCCATACGGGCCAGGTGGCCGTCATCATACTGTACGCTGTGCTGCAGCAGGGCGTGCGTCGTGAGGCGCTTGCTGAGCAGCAGCACGTGCCCGGCAATGCAGCACCGGAACTGGTCGGGCGCGGCACCGTCGCGCAGTACAGCTTGCACGTTGCGTGCCCAGGCCCACTCAGCCGCACAAAACCGCTCCGGCTGCTCGTTGATGTGATGCGCGACGCGACGGAGCAGAGCGGTGTTCATACGACCGGGAGCAAAGGAAGTGGAAGGTCCTTAGAATCAGTGACATAGGACCGGCCAGTAGGAGCAGGGTTTCAGTCTGCCATCCATGGGGGCGTGGGTCTCAGGCGACGCCCATGGCCGGGGTTACGCCTCTTCCTGCTCCGACACGGTGAAGGTAAAACTGAGGGGCTCGTATTCCGATTTCAGCTTCTCCAGGGTCTGCTCAAAAGCATCGTATTGATCCTTAGGTAGGTAATAAAGCGTGTCGAGCACCAGCTGGGCGCCGCCGTCAACACTCAGGTTGGTGGGGTTGCGGAGGCAGTCTTCGGCGTGGCGGAGCAGGGCGTTGTGGCAGCGCTCGCCAACGTGCTTGGCAATGGAGAGCACTTCCTGCTCAGCTCCGTGCTGCATGCCTTCGCGGGCTGCACGCGCCATAATATCCGGCAACGCCGTGAGTGCATCCGTGAGGGTCCCTTCGGCAGAATCCAGTTCCTGCTGCAGCGCCCGCGGGGTACAGCGCACGCGCACCCGGACTTCGCGCGAGTTCTGAAAGTACGCCCCGAGGCTCTTCTTGCGCATGTACTCCGACATCCGCATCTGCCCCGGTGCCTTCGGCGTCCCGCCCGTGCCGTCCCCTCCAGCCGTTGACGCGGCGGAAGCGGACGCCTCAGCATCCGGCACCCACGGGTCAAAGGTTTCCTCCTCGGATGCAGCAGACGCCTCGGGTTCTTCGGTTTCCTCCGCTTCTTCAGAGGCGTCGGGAAGGGGAATATCGACGACGGGCTCCTCTGTAGCAGCAGAGGTTTCGGTCGCCTCCTCATCGGACGCCTCCTCATCGACAGCAGACCCATCGTCCGCTGGCTCCTCGTCGGTGTCGGAGGCAGA
>CAYFRR010000023.1:0-1696 GCA_964345505.1 uncultured Rhodothermales bacterium | reverse complement strand
TCGGCCAGTTGCTCGTGGACGCTTGAAAGCGCCTCGTCCATCAGCTGCTGCTCCAGCAGGGCCCGCATGCGCTGCTGCACCACAGCTTGCTGGTCCTCGTCGACCCGGTCCAGCGCGGTGTGCGCCACGGCGTCCGTATCCGCCAGCCGGTCCTCCATCCGCTCGGTAAGGTTTTGCAGGACGAGCTCAGCCAGCGTTTCCTGTGCTTCGGCCAGGGAGTCGCGGAAGGCGGCAGCGTACTCCTCCATCACCCGCCGCGCCATCGCTTCGGGGGTTCCAAGTTCAGCTACGACGTCGTCGTAGAGCTGCTGCAAGAGCTGCTGCTGCAGCGATGCCTTCGCCTCGGCCAGCGTCTGCGCGCGCCGCTCCGCCTCTGCCGCTGGCGTGGCCGCCTCGAACGCCGCATTCAGATCCACATCCTCTTCAGAAGGCTGCTCCTCAGGGGTGTTTTCGGTAGTGTCACGCATAAGTTCGATCTCGCCTTTCAACCAGTTTTCCATGGAGGGTGATATTGCTGCGGCAACGACCGGGCATAACCATCACCCGTGGCCAAGAGTATTGTCGACCAATACGTAAGATGTTTTAAACTACACTGGATCAAATCTACATACAAGTACTATCGTCGTTCAGTAAACGACGGCTCTTTTTCTACCCTTTGCATGGATCGCTCCCTGCTGACGTCATGACGGATTTACCGATCGAAGAGGTGCTGCCGGGCCTCCGGCGCGCGCTTTCCAGGACCACGCAGGCCGTGCTTCAGGCGCCCCCCGGAGCGGGCAAAACAACGCGGGTGCCGCTGGCGCTGCTTGAGGAACGCTGGCTGCAAGGCGGCAAGATCATCATGCTGGAGCCCCGGCGCCTGGCGGCCCGGGCTGCGGCCAAGCGGATGTCGGATATGCTGGGCGAAGAGGTGGGCCAGACCGTGGGCTACCGCGTGCGAATGGATACGCGGGTGACGAGCGCGACCCGCATCGAGGTGGTGACGGAGGGCGTACTCACGCGGTTCATCCAGGATGATCCCGGGCTGGACGGCGTGGCCGCGGTGATCTTTGACGAGTACCACGAGCGTAGCCTGCAAGCCGACCTCGGCCTGGCCCTCACGCTGCAGTCACAACACGTGCTGCGGGAGGACCTGCGCCTGTTGGTGATGTCGGCCACGCTGGATGCCGAACCTATCGCTGCTCTGCTGGATGAGGCCGCCGTTGTTAAGAGTGAGGGGCGAATGTATCCGGTGGAAACGCATTACCTGCCCCATCACCGGGAGGATCGGGTGGAAGACCTGGCCACGCAGTACATCCTCCGAGCCGTAGATGAAGCGGACGGCAGCATCCTCGTCTTTCTGCCTGGTGCGGGGGAGATCCGTCGGACCGCCGAGCGGCTGCGTGAGCGCCATCTGCCGCGCAACGTCGATGTCTTCCCGCTCTACGGCAACCTGTCGCACCAAGAGCAGGACCGCGCGGTAGCGCCGAGCCCGGAGGGGCAGCGCAAGATCGTGCTGGCGACGCCCATCGCCGAAACCAGCCTGACCATCGAAGGCATCCGCGTGGTGGTGGATAGCGGCCTGATGCGTGAGCCGCACTTCGACCCGTCGAGTGGGATGACCCGGCTGGAGACCGTGCGCGTCTCGCACGCCTCGGCCGATCAGCGGCGGGGACGTGCTGGGCGCCTCGGGCCGGGCGTCTGCTACCGGCTGTGG
>CAYFRR010000022.1:24817-26628 GCA_964345505.1 uncultured Rhodothermales bacterium | reverse complement strand
TGCCGATCCTCCACTTGCATTAATACTATAGTTACCGTACTATGGGAGAAAGAACAATAAACCAACCCCTAACCCCACATGCGCAGACGATCCCTGACCCCCTTCGGCGAAACAGAAATGGAAGTCCTTCACCACGTGTGGGCGCTGGGCGAGGCTACCGTAAACGACGTGCGCGACCGTATCCTGGAAGAGCGTGAGGTAGCCTACACCACCATCATGACGGTGATGAAGAACCTGGCCGACAAAGGCTTTCTGGAATACCGCAAGGAGGGCGTAACCTACGTTTACTCACCCGCCAAGGAGCCGGAAGACGTCCGCCACGGGCTGATCCAGGACCTTGTGCAGAAGGTCTTCAAGGGCTCGCCGATGTCGCTGGTGCAGACGCTCGTGCAGCAGGAGCCGCTCTCAAAGGAGGAGCGCGACGAAATCCGTGCCCTGATCGACCAGATGGAGGACGACGATGCTTGAGTGGCTAACTGCTCTGGGCGCAGCGACGTGGGCGACCGTATGGATACCGGTCGCGGTGTGGACCCTGACGGCGCTCGTGCTGCGCGCGGTGCTTACCCGGGCCTCTACGCTCCATCCGCAGACGCAGTACAGCGCGCGGCTGGCCCTGCTGGCCAGTCTGCCGGTAGGCGTGGGGCTGACGTGGCTTCTGCCCCCGCTCCTGCCCGCGGCTTGGCTACCGAACGCCTGGTGGTCCACCAACCCCCCTGCGCCTGCGGCCGAACCGCTGCTGCTCCTGCCCCCGCAGCAGCTGGCACCCATCGCCGTGCAGCCTGCTGAGCCCCTCTCCCTGCCCCTGCTGCTGGTAGGCACGCTCACAGCAGCGGCTGCGGTGAGTGCCCTCATCTGGGCCGTGCGGCTGCTGCGGGACATGCGGGCGGTGCGGCAGTTGCGACAGCGCCTCACGCCGCATCCGGCCCCACAGGTGCAGGCGACGGTCGCGGAGCTGACCCTCACGCTGGGCATCCGCCGGCCGGTAGAGGCGCGCACCAGTCCAGAGGTCCCGGTGCCCCTCACTTGCGGCACGTGGCGCCCCCTCGTGGTGCTGCCCCGGCGGCTCGCGCCGGATGAGCAGCGCCTCGCCCTCCTCCACGAACTCGTGCACGTCCGCCGCTACGACTACCTCCTGCACCTGCTCACTCGGATGCTGGTGGCGGTCTGCGCGGTGCACCCGCTTATCCACCGCCTCTACGACGAGGCCTGCACGTACCGCGAAGTGTCCAACGACGATGCGGTGCTCCGCCAGCCGGGCGTCGACCGCCGACCTTACGCGTCCCTGCTCCTCCGCTTCGCCGATGCCCCCACGCACCACTGGGCCGCGGCGCTCAGCTTTGCCCAACCCATCGCTTCTCTCAAAGACCGCATCCACGCCATGAGCCAACCGTCTGCACCCAACCGCCCCCGCCCCATCTTCACGTTGCTCCTGACCCTGCTCCTCGTCGGCATCATCGGCACGTTTATGGCGTGCTCCGATATGGCCGTCGATACCCCCGATACGACAGAAGAGGCTGCGCTGCCCTCGCTCGAAGACGCCACTATCGTTGAGGTCACGGAAACGATGCCGCAACCGGTAGGCGGGATGGAGGCGCTGGCCGCAAACATTCGCTACACGGATGAAGCCAAAGCCGCCGGAATCGAAGGCCGCGTGATCGTGCGCTTTGTGGTGGACGCCGAGGGCAATGTGCGTAACCCGGAGGTCGTGCGCGGACTTGGCGCCGGACTGGATGAAGCGGCGGTGGCGGCGCTTGAAGCCACTGACTGGAAGGCCGGAGAGCAGAACGGCGAGCCCGTCCACGTGCGCATGG
>CAYFRR010000022.1:16832-24717 GCA_964345505.1 uncultured Rhodothermales bacterium | reverse complement strand
GCAGCCTCCATGCAGGAGCGGATCACGTACCCCGACATGGCCAAGCGGGCCGGCATTGAAGGCCGTGTGGTCGTGCAGTTTGTGGTCGATACCGATGGCACCCCGCGTGACCTGCAGGTAGTCCGCGGCATTGGCGGGGGCGCGGATGAGGAAGCCCTGCGCCTGATTCGGGAGACAACGTTTACGCCAGGGACGCAGCGCGGCCAGGCCGTGCCGGTGCGGTTGTCGTGGCCCGTGACGTTTCGCTTGCCGGATACCGAGGGCGCCACGTCGAGCCGTCAGACCGTTCCTGATCTTCGGGTAGAAGGGGCCGGGGGTCGACTGGCCGATCTTTCGCCGGAGGCCATTCAGACGATCGATGTGCGGCGGAGTGCGTCAGGTGATCCCACCATCACCATCGCCCTGAAAGAAGGAATGGCCCTCGACTTTTTTGATGGGGAGACGTTCGAGCACTCCTCCTCGGGCGACGTCCAGCCGACGACCGTCATCATCCGCCGGGGCTAATCTGCACGTCTCATTGGGAGCGGCACCCTGCCATGCTGGAACTCCTCGATCATATCGGCCGCGCCACGCTGGAGCCGCTCTGGTGGCCTGTGCTCCTGTGGACGGTGGTGGCGCTCCCGCTGTATGCCGCGCTTTGGCTACGGCTCGGCGGCACGGCCCTGACGCACTACTGGGCGCGTGTGGCGCTGCTCGTAAGCCTGCCGCTCAGCCTGGGACTCGGGGCCACCGGCTGGCAGCTCCCGCAGCAGGCCGTCGCGCACGCCGCACGTGCTACGGGGCTGGACGCCACCGTGATGGTGTGGACGGCCACGCCAATGCTGTCGAGTGCGGAGCCTACGGTGAACACCGCCGCCTGGCAGTTACCGTTTGTAGCGCTGGGCCTGCTGACCGTGCTGACCCTCGCAGCGGCGCTTTGGCAACTGGCCCGCCTCACGCATGGGCTTTACCTGCTGCGCCGTTTGCGCCGCGCCCTGTCCGGCGCTACCGACGGGGGCGTGCAGTACAGCGCCCGGGTAGAGGTACCGCTCACCTTCGGCTGGTGGCGGCCCCGCATCGTGCTACCTGTGGCGCTCCGCAATGAACCGGAGGCAGCCATGCTGGCGCTTGCCCATGAGGCCGTGCATGTGCGCCGGTGCGACTACGCCGTGCTGCTGGCCGCGCGCACCATAGCTGCCGTGGCCACCCTGCACCCGCTGGTGCTGCTGGTGCATCGCGACCTGCCCATCCTTTCCGAAGAAGCTTGCGATGCGGCGGTGCTGGCCCGCAGCGACGTAGACGCTACCGCCTACGCCCGCCTGCTGCTGCGCTTTGCGGGCACCCGTCCCGGCGTGCCGGCCCCCGCGCTGGCCTTTGGTCGCTCCATCGCTGCACCTTCATCCGCTACGCTCACCCGACGCATCCGCGCCATGACATCTACGCCGCCGCCTGCTTCCCCCACGCGCAGCCTCGCTACTGCGTTCACGCTCGCCTTGCTGGCCACGGTGCTGGCTTTTCTTCCCGCGCGATCCACCGATGCGCAGCCAGACCGAGGCGCTACCTTCAACACACAAGATCAGGAGCTGACCCTGCCCTCCTTCACGCCACCGACGCCAGCGCCCGAGTCTTCCGCTTCCGCCTCTCCCGCAGTGCAGGACGAGCCTCCGAGGCCGGTGGGCGGCATGCAGGCCATCCAACAGATCATTAACTATCCAGACGAAGCCCGCCGCGAAAACCTGCAGGGCACCGTGATACTGTCGTTTCTCGTGACAGCAGACGGGGAGGTCTCTGACATTGAGATTCAGCAGTCGGCAGCGGCTGTGATCGACTACGAGATCGTCCGCGTGCTCCTCAGCACCGACTTCGAGCCGGCCACACGTGACGGTCAGCCCTACACTGCCGACATAGCGTTTCCCGTGACGTTTCGGCTACAGGGCGGCCTGAACTCCGATATCAAACCTATCTCCCCTGCATTCGATGAGGAGGCTATTGAAACGACATTCGCCCTCAACCAGGTGGTCGTAACAGCCATCCCAGGTCGCTGAGGCTACCGCTGCGCTTGCAGCTTGCCTGCGGGGGCGTTCTCTTCATTGGCGTCCGCCGGATCGCCCTCTTCGATCAGGTACTTGTTCCATGCGAAGATGCCCCAGAACAGGAGCACTGCCCCGATGAGAGCCATCCCGGCCTGCCCGGCGGCAATCAGCCAGTGGGCCGGCATGAGGGCCGTCATGACCACCTCCTGGCGCGCTCCCGGACGCACGCGGACTTCCAGCTCCGTCTTCCCTTCAATCCGGTCTTTGAAGGTGTGTGGAAAGGAAAGATTGCGCCACACCTGCGTTGTGCCATCTTCGCCCGTCACCCGCAGCGTTACTGCGTCCAGCGTCACGTCTACCCGGTTGGTGGTGGTCATCTCCACCACCTCAGCCGTAGCTGTTTCACCTTCGAGGAAGGTTGCCCGGAGGTCGTAGGCTACCAGCGCCTGGTGCAACGTCAGAAAGAAAAGCAGGGCCGGCAGCGCCCACATCAGGCGGGCCACCAGGCGCGTTGGAGTGAGATCCACAGGAACGCTGAGGTTAGTGCAAAGAACGTAACGTTACAGGCGTTACGCCATGAAGAGGTAGGGTTTCCAGCATTCATCCAACGTTCCAACATAATCGCGGATGAACATGACATGGCTGGGCCGAAACGGCTTTCGCTTGAGCGGCATGGCCGCTTCCTCAGGCGTGCGGTCCCCTTTTCGGTTGTTGCACGTGGTGCAGGCCGCCACGAGGTTTTCCCACGTATCACGCCCGCCGCGCGACTTCGGGTGCACGTGGTCTACCGTGAGGCGCGAGCGGCTGCCGCAGTACTGACACTTGAAGCGGTCGCGCCGCAGCACGTTCTTGCGGGAAAGCCCAATACGCCGATAGGGTACGCGTACGTACGCCTTCAGCCGGACCACGCTGGGCCACGGCAGGCGCATGCTGGGCGAGCGCACGTATCGTCCTTCTTCCGACTCTACCACATCGACCTTCTGCAGGTGCATGAGCACAATAGCGCGTTCGACGCTGCAGATGGTCAGCGCGCTGTAATCTTGATTGAGCAGGAGCACGTGACCGTTCATCGTGACACCCCCTCCCCATGCATCGTAGCATCAGGCACGTGGAGCGCACGGCCCACCCGAAAGGACCAGTAAAACGTGAAATGAAGTGCGGTTCTGAAGACGCGGACCCCGGTCTGTGATGAAGTACATATGGTGGTGACTGCATGCAGGCGAGCCACCCCGTGTAAAAACCGGTTTTCCTAACTCGTGTAAATGCAGGAGGTTTTCTGATCCACAGGATTTAATACACTGCCGTCACCCTCTGTGAAGGTAGCCTTGGGAAGGTAGCGTTCAACCCAGCGCGCCAGACGCCTCGTGCCCTCGCTGACAGAGCGATCGAGGGCACGTGCAAAACCCGGCAACCCAGGCGCCCCAGTTTAAAACACAAGTTGCAGTTGCAGCGCGGCCTGATGGCGGCGCGTATCTGCATCGGCCCCTGTTTGGCGCAGGCTGTATCCTGCGGTGAGGCGATGCCGGTTAAACGGCCCGCCGCTAAGGGCGCTCTGGCTGAGGATACCGCCTACCGTCACGACGGTTTGCGTGTCTTGAGGTCCGGGGCTTGCCTCGTTCATTCGTTCCGCACGCGTCAACAGCTCCACCGCCCGGTGCACGCGCACCGCCCCCATCGCCGCCACTCCCCAAAACGTGTCGTCTGTGGCAGCGGGCACGTCCTCATACCAGATGCCGATCGCCTCCGCCTTCAAGCGCACCGGCTGGCTGCCCGGATCTGCGCCATAGTACAGGTGCGCGCTGGCATCCGTATAGCGCCGCCCGGTCCCGTCGACCTCGGTGAAGCGGTTGCGCGAGGCGTTGTAGCTCGCGTGGCCGCCCACCTCCAACCCGCTGACGGTAGGCACACGGTAGGTGGCAAAGGCGGCACCGGCCAGGGAAAGGTCGTCCTCTGCCACAGGCGCATCACTGGCAATCTCGGCCATCAGGTTGCGCTCATTTGTGCCATTGAACGCGGTAAGGTGCGCCGTGAGCGCGTCGGACTGGTACCGGAGCCCGGCGCCATAGGTGCGGCCGTCCGCACCCAGCGTCCGCGTGGCCCAGGCTACAGAGATGGTCGGGCGGTCAATGCTGTCGAGCAGCGGCAGCAACGTCAGCGCATAGGCCCGGGGCTGCGCGCCGATGACGCGGCCAGCATATACCGTCCAGGTATCGCTGACCCGCAGGTTGGCCTGCAGATCAATAAAGGAAGCCGGCCCCAGGCCTGCCCCGCCTTCCAACTGCGCAAAAAGATTCACCCGATCGCCAAGGTCGACCACCGTAAAGAGCCGGTACCGCCGCACGCCAAACCCTGCCGTCTCCGCATCCGTGCGCTCATCCCGGAGGTAGCTGAACCGCGGCTGCAGGAGACTGCCAAAGCGAAACTGCACGTCGTCGTTAAGGGCGACTACCGTGCCGTCATCGGGCGCCTGTGCCGTGGCCGTGGACGAGACCTGCGGCCATAGCAACGCGCAGAGAAAAAAGGCGAGCAGCGTAGCGATGCGAGACATACCGGATGCGGTTCATGCAAAGGACATCGAGACAGGCGCTTCAACAGCCTGCCATAGGTTCGCCGATTCCTCCCGTAGCTGCAAGTCGCCTGCACGCGCTGCTGTGGCAACTTCATGAATACCGGCCGGAAGGCGCCAAGCCGTTGCTACTTCGTTCGATTCGGTGCTACAGGCGGCAGGTGAGGGTCGCGCGCCTCGGCCTCCAGGAAGCGTAACAGCAGCGGCGCCGTGCCAGAAGTATGCCCGTCGGCCCCGTGGTAGATCTCCCCACCCTGCCCCCAAGGGGATTGTAATGCGCCGTCAGTACGATGAGGGCCCGGCCCCCTGCCCTGCCATGTAGGCCAACAGGTCGACGCGCTCGGCTGCTATGCGCTGCTGTGCTTCGGCTGAGAGTGGAAGCAAGCACCAGCAGACGAGAAGGCACGCCGAAAGGATACGCATCAGCGCAGTGGGTAACGATTGGAGCAAGGAATAAGCAGCGCGCGCCTCGAAACGGCAGCCGGAGTAGCGGGTTCATCGGCCACTCTTTACCTACGTCCTATGCCTCACCCGCGATGCCGTTAGACGCCCTCGACCGCGATACCAACCTGCGTGTGCTGCGCCCCGACGTCCCGGTCGACACCGACGAGGCCCAGCCGGTGGAACGCTTTCAGCACGAGGTCCTGCGGCCCATCCTCAAACTGCAGAACGACGTCATCCTCCAGCTGGTAGACCAGTTTGTGCAGAAATATCATACCGACTACGAGCGGCGCTCCGACACCGATCGACGAGCCATTCTGCGCAATCTGCTGAAGCAAGATAGCAAGCTGAAACGCCTCCTCTTTGGGATGATTGCAGGCCTGTTCACGCGGGAAGAGTTCGCCTTCTTTCTGGCGCATGAAGGTGAGCTGCGCCGGCGGATGGTACCGCTGCTGATCCAGCGCGTGGACGATCAGCGCCACCGTCTCAGCGCCGCCGCCCCCACGTCCTGATCGCTGCGCCCACTGGTCTTTTCCTCTGTCCCATCTGCCACGTATGGCATCCGCTCCCACCCAGGCCGGCGTCATTCCCTATCGCTTCGTCAAAGGCCGCCCGCGCATCCTGCTGATCACCTCTCGCAAGAGCAAGCGGTGGATCATCCCCAAGGGCAACATTGAGCCGGACCTCACCGCCCGCGCTTCAGCTCGGATGGAGGCGTTCGAAGAAGCCGGGGTACGCGGGAAGATAGGCAAGAAAGCCGTGGGCACCTACAAACACATCGTGCGACCCGGCACGAAGCAGGTCACCGTCTTCCTGATGCAGGTGAAGGAGCAGCTGGACGACTACCCGGAAGCTGACGAGCGCCGCCGCCGCTGGATGAGCGTGAAGGACGCCCGCAAGCGGGTGTTGGAGCGCGGCCTGAAACGCCTTTTTAAGAACGTATCTTTTCCCACGTCTGCATGAGTACCCCTGATATTCCGGTCGATCCACCGGCCTCGCTACCGCCTGTAGCCCGCAGGTTCTGGCGCTATGTGCAAATCGATACTACCTCCGATCCCGATGCCGCATCGACGCCTTCTACCGAGCGGCAAAAGGTGCTGGGCCAATTGCTCGTGGATGAGTTGGAGGCGATGGGCGCCTCAGATCCCGTGATGGATGACCATGGATACGTCTATGCCACCCTGTCGGCTACCACCCGCACCCCTGGCCCGGTGATGGCCCTACTGGCGCACCTCGATACCTCACCCGACGCCCCAGGGGCCGGCGTCACCCCTGTGTTGCACCGAGAATACGATGGTGCAGCCGTACCACTGCCGGGCGACCCCTCGGTGGTATTGGACCCGGAGCGGCAGCCCGCCCTTCGCGATCATACCGGGCACGACCTCATCACCAGCGACGGCACCACCCTGCTGGGCAGCGACGATAAAGCCGGCGTGGCCATCCTGATGCAGCTGGCAGCTGAACTCGTCGCCAACCCGTCGCTCCCCTGCCCCACCGTCCGCCTCTGCTTTACCGTGGACGAAGAGATTGGCCGGGGCGTGGACAAGCTGGACCTGGAAGGCCTCGGGGCGGATGTCGCATACACGCTGGATGGCAGTGGGCGCGACACGCTCTACACCGAGACGTTCAACGCAGCGGAAGCCACCGTGACGGTGGAAGGCGTAGCGGTCCACCCGGGCTATGCGAAGGACGTGATGGTGAACGCGGCCCGGATTGTGAGCCAGCTGGTGGCGCAGCTGCCGCCCGATGAGGCGCCCGAAACGACGGCCGGCCGGGAAGGCTACTTCCATCCGCATACCACGGGTAAGGGGACGGCTCAACAGGCGTCCGTGCGCATCCTGCTGCGCGACTTCACGGACGAAGGTATGGCCCGCCGCAAAGCGTTGCTCCAGCATCTGGTAGCGGCCCTACGGTCGCAGCACCCGCAGGCGACCATCGACCTCGCCATTGAGGACCAGTACCGCAACATGGGGCATTACATTCAGGCGTCGGACCCACGGGTGATTACGCTGGCCCATGAGGCCGCGGACAGTATCGGCATCGACCTCCGCGAGTCCATCATCCGTGGTGGTACGGACGGCGCGCGCCTTTCGGAGATGGGGTTGCCTACGCCCAACGTCTTCAACGGCGGCCACGACTACCACAGCTGCTTCGAGTGGAACACCGTCCAGAACCTAATGCATGCGCTACGCTACACGCAGGCACTCGTTGCCACGTGGGCCTATCGCAGCCCTACAGCGTAACCCGCTTTCGTCACGCTCGCCCCCTTTCCCTCAGGCTTTCCATCATGAATGCTCCCAGCAACGACCCTCCCGAACAACATAGCACGCGGCCTCTGGGACGGACCGCTACGCGCATTCTGGTCATTGTCGCGGCTATCGTGATCCTGGGCGGCACGTTCCTGTTTGCCCAGTATCTGGTACGGGTGGCGGAGGACCCCGCTACGCAGGAGCGTATCGAGCAGCTTGAAGCGCAAGAGGAAGCCGAGGAAGAGGCGCAAGACCCGGAGTAGAGCGCGACAACGGGGGGCTATCGTCCCCCCTCAACCTGCCTCTCGCGGCATGTCGCGATCAATTACGCCACCCGTGCCCCGTTCGGCACGGGCGCGTCCGGCACGGCCAGGACAACGCTGCCGTCGGGGCGATACAGGCCGGTCACGAGGCACTCCGACAGGTGTGGCCCGATCTGCTTCGGAGGGAAATTCACCACGGCCAACACCTGCTTCCCGGTAAGGGCGGTTTTGGTATACCGGTCCGTAATCTGCGCACTGGACTTGAGCACACCCAGGTCATCCCCAAAGTCGATGTGCAGGATATAGGCTGGCGTCCGCGCTTCCGGGAAGTCTTCCACCGACACGACCGTGCCC
>CAYFRR010000022.1:0-16732 GCA_964345505.1 uncultured Rhodothermales bacterium | reverse complement strand
AAGTCTTCCACCGACACGACCGTGCCCACGCGCAGGTCTATCTTCTGAAAGTCGTCCCAGGTGATTGGGGGCATAGGGATAGAGGGTCAGGTCGGAAGCAAGAATTGGAAACGACACCATTGGTTCAACCGAACGAACCCGTAGGGACGCATCATGATGCGTCCGTACACCCCACCATCAACCCCCACCACAACCCCAAAACCCAAACTATGCCCCCATCGCAGGATGCATCATATCATGATGCGTCCCCACCCTGCCCAGAGGCCGCTACCGCCACCGGCGCCGCATCCTCGGCTGCCACCCCCGCCTCCGCATCCTTTCCGAAGTAAAGCAAGATACCGATGAGCAGCGGCGCGGCCATCAGGAGCGAAGCCCACCACGGGAAGCCAAACCCCGTGGGAATGGTGCCAACCAGGATGGCCACGACGCCTACCGTCAGCGCGTACGGCAGCTGCGTGTTGACGTGGTCGATGTGATCGCAGCCCGAAGCCATGGAGGACAGAATGGTGGTGTCCGAGATCGGCGAGCAGTGGTCCCCCCAGACGCTCCCCGCCAGTACGGCAGAGACCGACGAGTAAATAATATGGTAGTGGGTGGGGTCCGCCATCTCGTTCAGCTGCAACACCGCCCACACCAGCGGAATGATGAGCGGCATCAGGATGCCCATGGTGCCCCAGCTGGAGCCTGTTGCAAAGGCCGTAGCTGCCGCCAGCACAAAGATGAGGGCCGGCACAATGCCGGGGGTGAGCGTCTCCCCCAGCACCGTCATCAGGTACTCGGCCGTGTTGAGCACGGCGGTGATTTCGGAGAGGGCCCACGCCAGCACCAGGATGATCATAGCAAAGAGCATCGACTTCAGGCCCGCATACCAGGCCTCCACCGTCTCCTCGAGTGTCAGGATCCGCTGCCCCACCGAAAGCGCGGCCGCGACCACCACGCCGAGCAGCGAGCCCCACATCAGCGCCTTGTAGGAGTCGGCATTGCCGATGATGTCTTGCAGCGTCGCCCCCGGGCCGGCCTCCTGCAGGCCCGTCACATAGAGGCCGCCCAGCACCGCGCCCACCAGCACCACGATGGGCACCACCGCGTTGAGCGCTCGTTGCGGCTTGCCTGGCTTGGACATCATCTCCTCGCCATCAGCCGCCGCCTCATCTACCGTGGCCCCGGCGCGCAGCACCTCGCCGGTCGTGCGTGCCCGGCGCTCGGCTTCGTACATCGGACCGAAATCGCGCTTCAAATACGCTACCGCAAATACGAAGACGATGGCAAGCATCGGGTAAAAGCTGTAGGCCAGCGAGTTGAGGAAGATGCTGTAGGCCGCTTCCGAGTAGCCGTCGATGCTTTCTACCGCCGTGCCTATGAGGCCTACCTGATAGCCGATCCAGGTGGTGACGAATGCCAGCGTCGCGATGGGAGCAGCGGTGGAATCGACCAGGTAGGCCAGCTTCTCGCGCGAGATGCGGAGCTTGTCCGTCACCGAGCGCATGGTGTTGCCCACCACGAGGGTGTTGGCGTAGTCGTCGAAGAAAATGGCCAGGCCGAGCCCTCCGGTGGCCAGCTGCCCGCGCTGGGCATCGCTGGCCCAGGTGACGATGTAGTTCACCACGCCCTGCATCCCGCCGTTCCTGGAGATGATGCCCACCATGCCACCAATCATCAGGGAGAACAGGATGATGGCGGCGTGCCCGCTGTCGGCAAGGGCCCCCAGCACGTACACCTCAAACGACGCCAGCAGCCCCGTCCACAGGCCGCTTGCGGTAAGCCCAGCCGCAACCCATGCGCCCACCCACACGCCCAGAAAGAGCGCCGGGATCACGCGTTTGAAGATCAGCGCCATGCCAATCGCAAGGAGCGGCGGGACGATGGAGAGCCAGCCCGGAAGCATGCCGGCCGGGGTCTCGATCTGCACCGCATCAGCTGCCCACAGGGGCATCGCCCCGCCCGTACAGAGGAGGAACAGTCCAACGCCGAGCAACGAACACGCGATGCGGCGGGGCATGGGCAGCAGGAGCAATCGAGAAAGAGGCTACGAACGGGTGCCAAAGATGCGGTCGCCTGCATCACCCAGGCCGGGGCGGATGAACGCGTTGGCGTCCAGCTCGCGGTCGATGGCTGCGGTAATGATATGGACGTCCGGATGGGCCTCGGTGAGGGCCTCAATACCTTCGGGGGCCGCCACCAGGCACACAAACGTGAAGCGCTGGGCCCCGCGGTCTTTCAGATGATCGACCGCCGAGATCGCGCTGCCACCGGTAGCCAGCATAGGGTCCACGATGATGACACGGGCCGACGCAATGCCGCCAGGGATGTTGCTGTAGTAGTCTACCGGCTGCTTGGTCTCCTCGTCACGCTGCATGCCCAGGTGCCCCACGCGGGCCTCCGGGACGAACCGCACCACGCCGTCCACCATGCCCAGGCCGGCCCGCAGGATGGGCACCACAACCACCTCGTCGGCAATGGCGTAGCCGGTGGTGGCCTCCAGCGGGGTTTCGATCGTGTGCTCGCGCAGCGCAAGGTCGCTCAGGGCCTCGTAGCCCAAGATGGCGGCCGCGTCAGAGAGCGTGTCGCGAAAGACCCCGTGCGGCGTCTCGTCCCGACGCAGGCGCGTCAGGTCGCGCTTGAGCAAGGGGTGATCGATAATCGTGACGTTTTCCATGAGCCGGGGCACCAACAAGTGGGGAGTTGAGTGAGCAGTTAGGAGGCGTCAGCCGAGCCGCCCTTCTTGCCTTTCTTTTCCTCACGCACGCGTTGTTGCACCGCTTCATTCTCCAGCCAGGGCGCGCGGTTAAAGTACGACTTGGTGATCTTCGCCAGCACCGGCGACAGGAGCACCAGCGCGATCACGTTCGGGATCGTCACTAAGGAGAGCGCCACATCCCCGATACTCCAGATCGTCGTCACCGCAAGCACCGCCCCGATGAAGTGGAAGATCAGGAAAACGGCCTTGTAGGGCACGATGGCGTTGATGCCGAAGAGATAATTGGCGCAGCGGTCGCCGTAATAGCTCCACGAGATGGAGGTAGAGATCGCAAAGAGAAAGACGCTAATCAGCACCATGTACCGCCCGAAGTCGCCCAGCCCGATGGGTTCCAGACCCCGCTGAAAGCCCAGCGACGTAAGGGGAGAGCTCGTGCGTACGGCGTTCCCGTAGAGGGTCTGAATACGCTGCCCCGCGTCGGTTTCGGCTGCTTCTTCTACCGGGAAGAGGGTGCCCGTGAAGGATTCCGTCTGCTCTGGATCCGTAAAAAGCTGCGGGACGGCTACGCTGTGATAGGCCAGGAAGACCTCGCTCTCATCCACCGGAAACCCCTCGCGAAAGTCCAGAGCTTCTGGAGCATCTACCGAAGTGTAGCCTTCCGCATCGCTACCCTCGACATAGCCAATGTTTGGGTTGTTGAGGTCGAGTGTCGTATCCACGCGTGCGTCATAGGAGCCCGTCACGACGATGACGAGGGCTGTCATGGTGCACACCACGATGGTGTCGATGAACGGCTCCAGCAGCGCCACGGAGCCTTCCGACACCGGCTCATCCGTTCTGGCGGCCGAGTGCGCGATGGGCGCCGAGCCCTGCCCGGCTTCGTTGGAGAAGAGGCCACGCTGCACGCCGTACGTCATGGTAGTCAGGAATACGCCTACCCCGGTGCCCGCCACCCCGGCGGTCGGATTGAACGCCTCGGTAACGATGCGCGCAAAGCTGGGGCCAATATCGCCCAGGTGTAGCCCAAGGACGACGAGAGCCGCAAGAATGTAGATCGCCGCCATCACGGGTACCAGCAGGCTCGCCACCCGCCCGATGCGCTTGATACCCCCAATGATGACAACGCCTACGATGGAGGCCGTGACGAGTCCGGTGATCCACGTGGCAATTCCGAACATATCGTTCATCTCTGTCGCTACCGTGTTGGCCTGTATCGCGTTGCCCGTCATGAGCGACGTAAGCATCAGCATGAAGGCAAAGAACATGGCAATGGGCTTCCAGCGCTTGCCCAGGCCCTTCTCGATGTAGTACATGGGGCCGCCGGCCACCGTCCCCGCCCAGACCCGCTTCCCAACCTCCGGTTTCACCGACACCCGATAGTGCTGCGCCAGGGTCACCTCGCTGTACTTGGTGGCCATGCCCAGCAGGGCCGTCACCCACATCCAGAATACCGCGCCCGGCCCCCCGATGTGGATGGCCAGCGCGACGCCGGCAATGTTGCCGATACCCACGGTGGCCGAGAGTGCGGTGTTGAGCGCTTCGAAATGGGAGACATCGCCCGGCTCGTCGGGATCGTCGTACCGGCCGCTGGTCACGAGTATGCCATGCCAAAACCGGCGAAACTGCACAAACCCCAGCCGTAGCGTAAGGTACACCCCGGTCCCCAGCAACGCGATCACCAGCACCGGCGTCAGGTAGGAGTTGAAGGCGCTGATAATCTGGTCAAGAAGCTCCATAAAAGGCAAACGACATCAAAATGGAAGAAACAGCAGCGCACGCCAGCGACGGGCGATACCGGGCGACGGCAGAGTGGTGAGAGGAGGAGCGGCCTCTGGGTAACGTGCGCTACCCGGAGGCGAACCGGGCAAAATATAACGCGCAGGGGTCAGGGTCGCAACCAAGAAGTAAAATCGAGTCAACGCGGGCGCATCCCTTGATGCAGTCGCCGTCCCCCTTTTGCCCATCGATCGCCGTCAGGAGCGGTCGGGCGGGCCCTCTGCCGACGCTTCAGACGCATAGCGCTTGGGCACTTCCGAGGGATGGTTCAGCTCATCGTCGAACCGGTTGTAGATCCACGTGACGCCGATAGCAAGCACCCCGGCGGCGACCGCCACGAGCGCGTTCAGAAACGGAGGCCCCGCCAGCGCCAGCCGAATCAGGACGGTGGACACAGCAAAGCCAGAATTCCGGAAGACGACCCCGTAGTTGAGGTTGTACTGCAGCGAGACGAACACGATGAGCACGTCGGTAAAGATGAAGAGCGTAAACACAACGTCGAAAAACGCAATCGGTATGCCATCAGTGAAAAAGCGCCACGACCCCGTTACGCCGATGACCATGATCCCGGTAAGGAGGAGGAGCGCTACGGCCTTTTTGGCCTGCATGAACTGCTGCTGATCGGCTGGCGATTGGGTAATGGGCGCGTGCCGCTGCATCGCGTAAAACACCCCGACCAGCCCAAAGATAACGAGCGCCCCGGCGGCGTCTGACAAGATAACCGCCACCGGCCCCTCCATCGAGGTCCATGAGATAGGCTCGTCCAGCTCGCGCAGTTCGATGAAGGACTTCCGCAGCAGCACCAGCGAGAAAATCTCGAGCTGCTTGCCCGCGGCGTTGGCTACGGAGTCCGCCAACCCAAATGCCAGCCCGATCACCTCAAAGATGAGGAAGGCCGAGAACGCTAAACTGACCGCGTAAAAGTGGTTGACCGGCAGGTAGAGGGCAATCGGGTCCGGGACGATGCCCTGTCGGTTCGCTTCGACCAGCAGCAGCGCTACGATGAAGATGCCGATCAAAGATCCACCGGTCACCCCTTGCCGGTTGAGCTGCTCCCATTTTGCCTCGAGGACATCGTAGATCGTACTCGTTGCTCGGAAGAGTTGCAGATGGGCCATTACACACGCTCCAACGGGTAAGATTTACAATGTCTTGGGATCGACTTCTACGACTTGCCCGCCCATGAGGGCGAGGGTACGTGAGGGGTGGTTCTTGACGATGCGGTAGTCGTGCGTAGCCATTAGCACCGTCATGCCTTGCCGATGCAGACCGAGCAGGACGCTGTGGATCTCGTCGGCCACGCGCGGGTCGAGGTTGCCGGTTGGCTCATCGGCCAGGAGGATCCACGGCTCGTTGGCAATGGCGCGGGCAATCACCACACGCTGCTGCTCCCCACCGGAGAGCTCATGCGGAAACTGCCGGTGCTTGTGGCTCAGCCCCACCCGCGCCAGGAGCTGCAGCACGCGGCTCTTCACGGCCGCGCCCGACTTGCCCGTTACGTATAGGGTGAAGGCCACGTTCTCGTACACGCTCCGGTCGGGCAACAGCTGAAAGTCCTGAAACACCACCCCCAGCGACCGCCGCAGGTAGGGGATCTCTTTTTTGGTGATGGTGTCGCTACGGTAATCCCCGATGCGCACCCGGCCCTCCTCCGGGATCAGGTCCATATACAACATGCGCAGCAGCGAGCTCTTGCCGCTGCCCGTCGGCCCGATCAGGTACACGAGCTCGCCCTGCTGTATCTCCAGCGAGACGCTCTCGAGCACCGATCGGCGGCTGCCGTCGGGAAGCTCATACGAGAGGCTGGCGTTGCGAATGTCAATCATGGCAGGCAGAAACAGAGAGGGAACGGCGGAGGCGCGCTACGCGATCGGCAAGCGCAGCATCCAGTGAATACGCTCGGATGTGTCGGTGGCAGGTGCCAGCGAGAAGCCGTCGTACGCCCCCTCCACCTGTAGCGGCGTCGTAGCCAGTCGGTCGAGCACCTCAGCTCGGGTATAGGCCCGCTGCACATGGGTTTCGGTAAAGGTGCGGCCGTTGACGGAAAGCGTAAACGTGGTCGTGTGCAGCCGTTCGGCCGGGTCGTAAGTGCTGCGGCGCTCGTAGGCAAAGCCGTCCGCACTGCCGGCGTCGTCGAAGTGCGCGGCGTTGTTTTCGGAGTTGGCGGGCGTGCTCTGGTCTACGATGAACACGCCGCCCGGACGCAGCGCCTCCGCCACCCCGTGGAAGAGAGCATCCAGGTGGGCAGGGTCGGTCACATAGTTCAAGCCGTCGTACAGCAGCACCACCGCATCGACCGGCGAGGGGGCGCGGAAGTTCGTGAAGTCGGCTTCAGCAAAGGTAACGGCGGCATCAGCCGCCTGCGCCTTGCGGCGGGCTACGGCAATCATAACCGGGGCGCGATCGGTGGCGCGGTAGGCGTAGGGGCCGCGCGGCTGGAGCTCCAGGGCCAGCGAGCCCGTCCCGCAGCCCAGCTCCAGGATGCGCGACGGCGCCACGTCATGGACGGCGAACAGGCGCTCCACATAGTCCGCCCAGCCGGCGTAGTCTACGTGGGCCATCACCAGGTCGTACCCGACGGCCAGCGCACTATAGGGCGGCGACTCAGATGTGGAGGAAGCAGGCAAAGCCATGAACAGCGTGATCGGTTAGGCCGGAGTTGAGGCGCGCTTGCGGCGCTGATGCACCACGTCGATGGCGAGGTACAGCGCCGCCCGAAGGCTCCCCGGTGAGGCCTGCCCCTCCCCCGCGATGTTGTACGCCGTGCCGTGGTCGGGCGACATGCGGACGATGGGGAGCCCGGCCGTGTAGTTGATGCCGCTCTCGAAGGCCAGCGTCTTAAACGGCACCAGGCCCTGATCGTGGTACATGGCCAACACAGCGTCATGCAGCTGATACCCTCCGATCCCGAAGAAACTGTCAGCCGGAAACGGGCCGTAGACCAGGTACCCGCCCTCGCGTGCCTTCTTGATGGCCGGCACGATAGACTCAATCTCCTCCCGTCCCAGCACGCCACCATCACCTGCATGCGGGTTGAGCCCGAGCAGCGCAATCTTTGGTCGCTGAATCCCGAAGTCTTCCCGCAGCGCCTCGTCAATGATGGCGATCTTCTGCAGGATACGGTCGCACGTGACGTGCTTGGGGATGTCCCACACCGGCATGTGGCCCGTCACCAGGCCGACGCGCAGCTCATCAGACACGAGCATCATGGTGTGATGGTCGTCGGCGCCTACCCGCTCCGAGATAAACTCGGTGTGGCCGGGATAGTCGTAGCCAGCCTTCGAGATGGCCTCTTTGGAGATCGGCGCCGTCACCATCGCATCGATAGCCCCCTCACGGCACAGGTCCGTCGCCCGCTCTACGGCCTGCATCGCCACCTTCCCTCCCGCCTTCGTCGCTTTCCCGAACTGTACCCGGGGCGTGGCGTCGGGGTCGGGATCCAGCACGTAGAGGACATCCTCAGAGCAGGACTCGGGCGGCGTATCGACGGTGCGGATCTTGACGCTGGAGAAGCCGAGGTGGCTGGCATGATGATGCAGCACATGCGCCGACCCAATCGCAAACGGCCGCACGAAGCGGTAGAGGCGCGTATCGGCGAGGGCCTTCAGCACCACCTCGGGGCCGATGCCATTAGGATCGCCCAGCGAGATGCCCACGCGGGGCAGGTACCGCTGGCGCGGCGACGCTGACACATCGAGCGGAGCCGTAGGCGTGCGTTCGGAAGCCATCAGATCACAAAGGGCAGGTAAGCAGAAAACGAGGAGGACCGGTCACGACCGCGTGCGGGGATCGGCCCGGTCCCGCAGAAACTCCACGAGCAGCCGCACGCCAAAACCGGTGCCGCCTTTGGGACGGTAAGGCTTCGCAGATTGCAGGAAGGCTGGCCCGGCGATGTCGAGGTGCGCCCAGGGATAGGACACGAAGTGCTCCAGAAACTTGCCCGCGGTGATGCAGCCTGCCTCCTTGCCCCCAACGTTTTTGAGATCGGCCACGTCGCTCTCGAGTTGCTCCTTAAAGTCGTCGTCCAGCGGCAGCGGGTGCACGCGGTCGCCGCTGCGCTGCCCGGCCTCGCGGAGGGCCTCCAGCCGGGCCTCCGGGTCGTTGCGACGGTTCGTCATGAGCGCCGCGACGTTGGAGCCCAGCGCCACCACCTGCGCGCCCGTCAGCGTGGCCAGGTCGAGGACCAGCTCCGGGCGGTACGTCTTGGCATACGAGAGGGCATCGGCCAGAATCAGACGGCCCTCAGCGTCGGTGTTGAGCACCTCCACAGTGGCGCCCGAGTGCATGTGCAGCACATCGCCCGGGACGTACGCGTTCTCGCCGGGGCGGTTGTCGGTGGCGGGGATGAGGCCTATCACGTGCAGCTGCAGGTTCAGCTTGGCAATGGCCTCAAACGCCCCCACCACTGCGGCTGCGCCGGCCATGTCGGCCTTCATTAAGTCCATCGAGTTCTTGGTCGGCTTGAGCGAGAGGCCGCCCGTGTCGAACATCACGCCCTTGCCTACCAGCACGATAGGCTTCTCATTGACCGCGTGCTCCGGCTTCCACGTCATCTCGATAAACACAGGCGGATCCTGACTGCCCCGGTTTACCGCCAGCAGGCCGCCCATTTTCTCTTCCTCGATGAGCGTCTTATTCCAGACGGAGGCCTCGTACCCGTAGCGCTTCCCCGACTTCTCCACCGCTTTGGCAAAGAGCGTCGGCGTTTTATCGTCGGGCGAGAGGTTGACCAGGTCGCGCGCCGCATTCACGGCTTCGGCCACCACGCGCCCCCGCTCCGCGCCACGCCGGGCGCCGCGCTCCTTGGCATCGGCGTGCAGGACGAGGCGCTGCGGTCCATCGAACGCCCCTTGCGCATCGGTCTTGTACTGCCGGAAGCGGTAGCCGCCCAGGCTGAAGCCCTCGACCAGCGCCTGCCCCGTCGCCTCGCCATCCAGCGGCAGATCCGGCACCACGAAGCCCACGGTGGTGGTTTCTCGCTTTTGCGCCACGGAGGCGCCGGTGGCCGCAGCTTGCCGGACGCGTTCGGCGTCGGCGTCCGCGGCTTTGCCCAGCCCCACAAGCAGCACCCGCTTCGCGCGCGCCTCGGCCGGGTACACCAGCGCGTCGTCGTCTTTCTTGCCGCCCACGTCTGCGAGGGCACGCTCGACCTCCGAACCAAGTACGTCTATGAGGTGCGACGTGTGCGCCTCTGGGGCGTCTTCGGCCACCGGAACGATGAGCAGGTCTACGTCAAGCTCGCGCAGCGGAAGGGTCGTGACGGATACTTTCATTGGATGGATGCTTTCATTGGGGGGAGTCGGACTCAAGATTGAGGAGCTGGGAGAGGTAGGCTTCATCATCGGCGGTGAGGTCCGGGTCCGGCGCCTCATCCGGGGCAGAGGCCTCGGCGGTGGCTCCGGCGGGGAGGTCGAGATGGGTAGGCGCTGCGGCAATGACGGCGTCTACCACGTCGTCCAGCGCCCGTTCAATGAACACGCCAGAGGCATTGCGATGGCCGCCCCCACCAAACGCTTTCGCCCAGCCATTGACGGCCACGGTGCCTTTGGAGCGAAAGCTAATTTTGACGCCCTTAGCCGTCTCAGTGAAGAGCAGTGCGGCCTGAACGCCGCGCATCGACAGCGGGTAGTTGACAAACCCCTCGGCATCGTCGGTGCTGGCCTCGGCGGCGTCCAGCATCTGCCGGGTGATGAGCATGTAACTGACGAAGCCGTCGTAGCGCACGCGGAGGGTATCGAGCGAACGCGAGAGCAGCCGCAGCCCGGCAAACGTGCGGGTGTCGTAAATGGCTGAATGGATAGGCTCGGGCGAAAGGTTGCCCCGCCGCAGCAGATCGGCGATGATGTCGTGGACGCGCGGCGTGACGCTGCTGTAGCGAAACGAGCCGGTGTCGGTCATGATGGCCACGTACAGATTCGTGGCGATGGCCTCGTCGATCGCCGAGGCGTCGTGCGCGGCAATGAGCTCGTAGATAAGCTCGCCAGTGGACGAGGCCGTATCGCGGGAGAAGGTGGCGTCGAAGCCGGGCTCGGGCTCCAGGTGGTGGTCGATGAGCACGCGCCGGGCCTGGCTGGCTTCCACGGCAGTGTGCACTTCCCCGATGCGGCTTAGCTTGTTGGTATCCACGACCGCAACCACATCGGCTGCGTCGATGAGCTGCCGCTGGGCCAACGATCCGTCGAACGTCTGCAGGGCCTCGGCGCCGGGCATCCACGTGAGGTTGGGCGCCGCGGGGTCCGTGTTGATGCAGTGGACCGTGACGCCCTGGGCTTCCAGAAAATGTGCGAGGGCCAGCTGGGAGCCGATGGCATCGCCATCCGGGCGGATGTGAGTACAGATAACAACAGATGTGCTGTCGAGCAGCATCCGGCGAACAGAATCAGACATGCGGTAGCGGTTGAGCAGGGAGGCAAGAAATAGCCGGTACCAAACGACCGCCTCCGCGCGAAGGTTCAGCCGGTGGCCCTGCCGCCACCGTCACGCGGCCTGCGCTGTTTGGGCCGGTTCGGGAGCGGCGTCGGTGGCCTCCTGTCCGTCGTCTTGCGGCGTGGCCTCGGCCGTTCCGTTCACCAGTGCCGATGCGCGGGGAGCAGACGCGGAGGGCATGTCCAGGATGAGGCGGGCACTGCGCTGATACGTAAAGTAGTTGTACATCCAGTTCACAAATGCGCTGGCGCGGTTGCGGAAGCCGACGATCTTGGCAATGTGGATAAACACCCACAGGATCCAGGCGGTGAAGCCCTTCAGCTTGATGCCGCCGGGCAACTCGCCCACCGCAGCGTTGCGGCCGATGGTGGCCATCTGCCCGAGGTTGCGATACGTGAAGGCCGTCCGCTCTTTGCCGTCACGCAGCGCCAGGATTTGATGCGCCGCGTGGCGCCCCTGCTGCATGGCCACCTGCGCGACCCCAGGGTACGGCGTGCCGTCAGCGTCCTCCGCTGCGGCCATGTCGCCTACCACGTACACCCGGTCATCGTCTGGCAGCGACAGCGTACGCTCCACTACCACCGAGCCGTTACCTTTCTGCTGGGTGTCCAGCGTATCGGCAAGCGGATGCGCACGGACGCCCGCGGCCCAGATGAGCGTCTGCGTGGGCACCCGGTCACCGGAGGCGAGCTGCACGCCCGTACCCTCCACGTGATCCACCACCGTGCCGGTGCGCACTTCCACCCCCCGTTGCTCCAGCGTCTCGCGTGTGTATTGCTGTAGCGAGGGCTCGTAGGGCGGCAGCAGCGCGTCTTGCATCTCGATGAGCACCACCCGCGCGTGCTCTTGAATGTCGAGGTGGGCGAAGTCGCCCTCCAGGGTGCTAAAGAGCTCCACGAGCGCTCCTGCCATCTCCACGCCCGTGGGGCCACCACCAACCAACACAAACGTGAGCGCTCCTTCTCCGGCCTCCATCGGGTCCCGATCAAACCGCTCGAACTGCCGCAAGGCGTGATTGCGCAGCTTGATGGCATCGGGGATGTTTTTCAGCGGAAAGGCGTGCTCTTCCGCGCCCGGGACGCCAAAGTAGTGGGTCACGGCGCCGACACAGACCACCAGGTAGTCGTAGGCCACGGCCGCCCCATCGGCCATCTGCACGCACTGCTGCTCCCGATCAACCGTCGCGACGGTGCCCATCCGAAACTGCACGTTTGGCTGCTTTCGGAAGATGTCGCGCACGTTGTGAGCAATGTCATCGGCCTCCAGCCCGGCCATGGCGACCTCGTACAGCAGCGGCTGAAACTTGTGGTAGTTGTTGCGATCGATGAGGGTGATGTCGACTGGGGCGTCTGCCAGTTCTTTCACCGCCTCCAGCCCCGCAAACCCGGCCCCGATAACGACGACGTGATCCCGGTCGCTGCCAGGCTCCGAGACAACCGCATGGGTGTGTTGCACTGAAGGGGAAGACATAGCTATGGCGTGTCAAGTGATTGGTTATGAGCACAAATCATCCCAACGTGCACTCTGCCATTTCAGATTCTGTAACGGCCAAGTAATCTGATTCCATGGCGTGCAAAAAGCGGTTCCGTCAGAGAATTGTTCAATCCCGTTACGATCGCCCCTTTACCCTGGACAACCGTTGCTACTGCTTTTGGCCTTTTACCCCCTGCAGGCTGCGCTCGGAAAGCAGGTTGACATCGTATGATCGCACGCGGCCATTCTTGTCACGGTGGCGATCGAGAGCCAGCGTAATCATCCGGTCCAGCAACTCATCAAACGGGACGCCGGACGGCTCCCACAGATAGAACGAGAAAGAGCCGGGAATGGTGTTGATCTCATTGAAGAAGACGGCCCCCGTATCGCCGTGCAGCAGGAAGTCGATGCGGGCCACGCCGCTGCAGTCGAGGCTCTGAAAGGTGCGGACGGCCAGGTCCTGGACACGCTTCGTCTGATCCGCCGGGAGATCGGCTGGGATCTGGCGGTCGAGGGACGCCATCCCTTCGCTTCCGCTGCCCCGTTTCGCGCCGCTCGGGGAGCTGCCATGCTTCCCTGACGCAGCATCGCCGCGCATATACTTTTCTGCATACGTGAGCAGGGCCTCGTCCTCGGTACGCACCGGTTCCTCGAGCACGCTGGCCTCCGCTGCCTGTGGCGACCCGAGGACGGAGCAGTTGATCTCGCGGAGTGGCTGCACGGCCTGCTCCACCAACATCTTATCGTCGTACCGGAGCGCTTCTTCAATCGCCGCATCCAGCGCGGCGCGGTCGTCGGCAAAGGTAATCCCGATGGACGAGCCCAGCCGCGCCGGTTTCACCACCACGGGCAGGCCCAGCGTGTCCACGATGCGGTCGAGCCAAACCTCTTCTTGATGGCCCCAGTCGGTTTCCTGAAACGCAAGATAGTCCACCACCGGGATCCCAAGCTGCTGACACAGCCGCTTAGCCTGCACCTTGTCCATGCCCACGGCCGAGCCCAGCACACCGCTGCCGGTGTAGGGCACATTGAAGAGCTCCAGCAGCCCCTGCAGCCCGCCATTCTCTCCATCGCCACCATGCAGGCCCGGCAGCACCACGTCCAGTTCGATGAGGGCGGGCGCGGGCCCAAACCAGCCACCCGCCGGGTCGGTACGCAGCCGAAGCGTACGATACGAGCGCGGATCAAGCACCACGGGCGTCGCCGCCTCGAGGGCGGCATCCAGATCCGTGAACGTGTCCGGGTCGAGCAGGTGCGCCCCCGTATACCAGGCGCCATCCTTTGCGATGTAGAGCGGCACGGGCCGGTAGCGGTCGCGGTCCAGCGCGGCGGCGGCTTGCAACGAGGAGATCACCGACACTTCGTGCTCGGGCGAAACGCCGCCGAAAGCGACACCCACGGTAAGTGGAGGGCGAGAGGAGGCCATGGAAGGGAAGCAATGAGGGAGCAAACAACCGACGGCCTGTACGACGACGAACGAATCCTGCGTGTTCGCGCGATGCCAGGCGCCCGTTATTTGGCGCAGGGTGGGCTACCGGCGGTCTTCCTGCATGCGCTCGTACCCATACCGCACGGCCTCGCGCACGTGTGCGTAGTTAACGTGGGGCTCCACTTCCTCAAACTTGGCGCGGATCTCGTCTTCGACGTCCTCAAACGAGCGCTGCTGATTGCGCTCCGTACCGCCGAGGCCATAGCCAAACTTGTACGCGGGCTCGTAGCTCGTAAACTGCGATTCCGCATTGGCATAGGTGGCATCGAAGTGCGCGCGGAAATCCCGCACGTAGCCCTCGGGGCCTGCGGCGATTTCCTCCGGAGGCTGCGCGTCAGGGTCGCCAGTATCAACGACGCCCTCGTTGGCTTCCTTCATTGCCGCCGTGTCTACGATCAGCGCGTCTGGGCCCACGGTCATGGCGTACAGCGGATAGGCAGTGCCTCGGTTTAGGACGACCCGGCGCGTGCCGCGGGCCTCCTCAACTTCAGCCACCACGCCCAGCTTTTCACCATTAATATCTACGACGTCGAGCCCAACGAGCGTCTCATCGTCTACGCTCATGAGCGATTCATCGTCATGCGGGGGTTGGTCAGTCATGGGATGATTTAGCAGTTAATGATACAATTCGCACGTACCCATACACTACCCACGCCTCCGTGCTTCATGCGTGGGGCCGCAGACGGAGAGCATTCCGACGGCGTAACAGTTTCCGGGCCTGTCCCCTGCTCCCTCCCACGTGACTGAGCGTGTCACCGCCGCCTATCGTTCCAACAGCACGCCGCAAAGTGAAGGAACAACGAACCCAGGCGACCGCGCTCGCATCGGTCGGCTGCGGCGCCTACCTTTGAGGTAGTACCTTCAGATGCGCGTATTTCTCACCGGATCTCCTCTGCCATGACCCCCAACCTCCTGCTGCGCGGTGGCACCGTGCTCGACCCTGTCGCTGACACCGAGACACGCGCCGACGTGCGCATCCGCGATGGCGCGATTGCCGCAGTAGGGCCGGACCTCGACGTCGAAGGGGCGCCGGTCGTGGACGTGGACGGCGCGTATATCTCGCCCGGCTGGATGGACATGCACGTGCACCTGCGCGAACCGGGGTTCGAGCATAAGGAAACGATTGCGACCGGCTGCCGGGCCGCGGCGTTCGGCGGGTTTACGGCGGTGGCGTGTATGCCCAACACCGAGCCCCCGATCCATACGCGCGATGTAGTGGAGTTCATCATCGAGCAGGCCGCGCGCACGCCGGTGGATGTGCATCCCATCGCCTGTGTGTCGAAGCAGCGGGAAGGAGAGGAACTCACAGAGATGGCTATGCTCGTGGAAAGCGGTGCGGTAGCTTTTAGCGACGATGGCTCGCCCGTGCAGCACAGCGGCCTCATGCGGCGCGCCCTGGAATACAGCGCGATGCTGGACCGCCCCATCATCAACCACATGGAAGACCTCACGCTGAACCCGCACGGCCACATGCATGAAGGGGCCGTTGCCACGCGATTGGGCGTGCCCGGCATTCCCGCATTAGCCGAAGAGGTCATGATCGCCCGCGACCTGCTGCTGGCGGAGGTCACGGGCGGCCATGTGCACGTCGCCCACATCTCTACCGGACGGGCCGTGGACCTCGTCCGGCGGGCCAAAGCCCGCGGCGTGCGCGTAACCGCCGAGGTCTGCGCCCATCATCTGGCCCTCACCGACCAGGCCGTGGAGGCCACCGACTACGATACGCACACGAAGATGCACCCGCCCCTCCGCCCGGAAGCCGACCGGCAGGCGCTCATCGCGGGCGTGGCCGACGGCACCATCGATGCGCTCTGCACCGACCACGCGCCGCACGCGGCGTTTGAGAAGGAGGTCGAGTTCATCGCCGCCCCGTTTGGCATCCTGGGGCTGGAGACGGCCTGGGGCCTCATCGGGCGTGAACTGATCGCCCCCGGCCACCTCTCGGTGATGGAGGCTGTGCGCAAGCTGACCGTTGCGCCCCGGGCGATTCTCGGGCTTCCTGCTCCTACCCTGACCCAGGGCGCGCCCGCGAACCTGACGGTGTTTGACGCCACCTCAGCGTGGACCTTTGCCGAGACCCACATCCACTCAAAAAGCAAAAATACGCCGTTTGTGGGCGCCCCGATGGTTGGTCGCGCCCAGGGCATCTACAACAAGGGGCGCTGGGTGGCGGCCACGGAAGACGAAGCTGCTTTGTAGTCGCTGGCGAGGGGCATCTCGTGCGCCGAGATCGCGGGCGCGTGAGGTGCCGCCGGCCGCGTACGATCTGATGGGCCGGATATACGAGGATAAGACTGCTGGTTACCTCACAAACGAACGTATACCCCTTAACGCCAACCTTCCCCCATGTTGGCGCGATGTGCGCATTGCCTTACCGCTGGTCAACCGGAGGGATTACACACCGCCGAGGCAGTACGGCCGTCAAGGCTTCATCCATTAACGCATTCAATAGAGAGCCCCGGAGTATGGGACGCATAGGTTTCGCTCCTTGTGGTGAACTTTGCAATGATATTTTGCAAAGGCAAAGGGGGATATACACACCGGCTTGCAAGTAGCCGCTAAGTAGTGCTGTTTGAATCTTAAATCAATTCACGCCGCTTACATACAAGCGTGCGCGGGTTGCTTTCGCTACGGGGTTGGCCCCCTGCTATTGCTTCATTTTCTGTTGGGCCAGATTGGTGTCCCGTACGGTGCAGCAAGCGACTGAAGCCTCATGGCGCCAGGCGTTGCTGCCACTAACCGCCGTTGGACCTGCGTCTCTTCCTCGGTAGCGTGTCTCAAGTGTGAGGCATCGAGAAAGCGACGGGGCTGATGCGCGCGGACCCGTACCCTTAATCCACCAAACCTTTCGTCCCCATGACGCATCACGG
>CAYFRR010000021.1:20566-27219 GCA_964345505.1 uncultured Rhodothermales bacterium | reverse complement strand
ACGAAAACGCACCGGGTCGTATGGCGTCGTCGGTATCGCCTGCTGTATTGATGCTGTATTGGGTCACCATAGCGCCGGCCGGTCGACGCTACTACCACTAACCAACACCACAACATCGTGTCGATGAGGGGCACCACACAGGACCTGTTGCATCCAAGGACCCCTACGGTTCTAAACACACTTTTTGCGTACTGCATCTACCATCCATTAGCCTACCGCATAGTTCATGAATGATTCTACGACCAATCGTACCCGCCAGGCTGCCCGCATCACGGGACGCGTGCAGGGGGTGGGGTTTCGGCATTTCACGCGCCAAACGGCCCGTCGCCTGGACCTCAGCGGGTGGGTACGCAACGAACCAGACGGCTCCGTGCGCCTTGAGGCAGAGGGTCCGCCCGATGCCGTTGAACAGCTGCTGGAGGCCGTCCACGAAGGGCCCCCAGCAGCGCGGGTGGATGAGGTGGACACCGATGCGCGCAACCCCACCGGCTCCACCGAGGCCTTTCGCGTCCGCTACCATAGCTAAGCGGAGGGCGGTGGGAGTCCTTACTCCCAAAGCTAACCGCATCGGTCCGCGGTGGACCCTCTCGAACGTAACGAAGGCCCCGACCAGTAGTGGTTGGGGCCTTTCGTTTTCGGCACTGCAGTGGGCAGATCACGTCGTGAGCCACAGCGCCCATGCGTAAACACGATGCTGCGCTATGCCTCCGTCTTCACCCGGTACACGTCCCGCAGGTAGTCTTTCACCATACGCTTGGCGCTGAAGGCATGGGGGAGCGTCATCATAGCCTCCCGCATGCGTGCGATCCAGGCCCGAGGAAAGCCCTCGGCGTCGCGGTCGTAGAACTCGGGGATGACGTGCTCTTCCAGTGTCGTGTACAGGGCTTCGGCGTCTGCCCGATCTTGCTCCTCAGGAGGCCGCGCATCCTTTAGGTCGCCCGTCGCCTCAGGACCAATCACCCAGCCGTTGTCCCCGTTGTAGCCCTCTGGCCACCATCCATCAGCGATGGATAGATTCAATCCGCCGTGCGCAGAAATCTTTTGACCGCTGGTGCCGCTGGCCTCGTACGGCCGGCGGGGGTTGTTCAGCCAAACGTCGCAACCGGAGACGAGCATGCGTCCAATCTCCATGTTATAGTTTTCCAAAAAGAGCAGGTGGCCTTGGATGTCTGGGTGCTCGGTCATCTCGATGATCTGTTGGATAAAGCGCTTGCCGCCCTCGTCCTCCGGGTGGGCTTTGCCGGCGTAAAAGATTTGCAGCGGCCGGTCGCTGTCGGCGAAGAGTTTGGCCGCGCGGTCTATATCGGTAAAGAGGAGGGGCGCCCGCTTGTACGTGGCAAAGCGACGGGCAAACCCAATCGTGAGCGCGTCTGGGTCTGGCGTAAAGGGCTGGGTAAGCGATTGTGAGGCGTTGTGCTTCGCGGCGAAGTCGAGCAACAGCCCGCGCAGGGTGCTGCGGTAGTGCCACAGCCCCTCATCCGAGATGTCCTCAAGCTGTGCCCAGAACGCTGGGTCGTCCCGTCGGGCCAGCCAGTTGCCAAGGCGCTGCGAAAGAAAGGCCCGCGCGTGCGGGGCCGTCCATGTTGGGAGGTGAACGCCGTTGGTGACATGTCCGATGGGGACTTCATCCAGCGACCGTTCGGGATACATCTCGTGCCACTGCTGCCGGGCTACATGGCCGTTGAGCTTGGAGACCCCGTTGGCCTCGCGCGCCAGCTTCAGCCCCAGCACCGTCATGGTAAACGGGCTGTCGGATTTATCGGGATTGGCGCGGCCGTATGCCAGAAGGTCGTCCGTTGAAAGGCCCAGTTGCTGGCGAAAGTGCCGCATCTGCTGGTTGAAGGGCTGGACTTTGAAACGGTCGTGCCCGGCCGGGACCGGGGTGTGGGTGGTAAATACGCACTGCTCCCGTACCCACGCCTCTGCTTCGGTACGCGTCCGACCCTGCGAGAGCTGTTCGCGCAGCAACTCGAGGGTCAGGAACGCACAGTGGCCTTCGTTCAGATGGTACACGTCCGTTTCCACACCCAGCGCCCGGAGGAGCCGGAGTCCCCCGATGCCGAGGATAATCTCTTGCTGCAAGCGCACGAAGTTGCCGCCCTGGTACAGTTTACGCGTCAGGCCGCGCAACTCTTTCGGGTTCGCCTCGAGATCTGAATCGAGCAGGTAGAGGTTGGTGCGGCCGAGGGGGAGATGCCAGGCTCGTAGCTCGAGCGGCTGCTCGCCCAGGTGCACCGTAACTGTTAGGGGATCGCCCTCTGCATCAGTAGTCAGTGTCAGCGGGTGCTCGTCGGGATCGATGGCTACGTGTTCGTCCTGTTGCCACCCCTCATCGTCGAAATACTGCCGGAAGTAGCCATCCCGGAGAAACAGACCCACAGCGGTAAAGGGAATACCGAGATCGGATGCGGTCTTGGCGTGGTCGCCCGCCAGGATGCCGAGGCCGCCGGAATACAGCGGCAGGCTTTCGTGCAAGCCAAACTCCATGCAGAAATAGCTGGTACGGGGAGCGTCCTCAGCCTCCGGGGTGCCTTCCATGTACTGTGCGAACGTATCATACACTTCATCCACGTCACGCACGAAGGCGGGATCCGCGAGAACCGCCTCGTCGGCAGCGCTCAGGGCAGCTTTGGGATTGCGGCGGTGGGCGGTAAAGACGTCAGCATTGAGCCGCCGGAAGAGGTCTTGTGCTTCCGGATTCCAGCTCCACCAGAGGTTGGCGGCCAGAGCTTCAAGTTTGGTGCGGGTCGTCATTGCGGGGCGTCCGGATAAAGAAAAAGGATGACATATAGCACGGAAATTTCGTGTACCTATGCGTCAGAAGCAAGCATTGGGCCAGAAGTCGATCCTGAGCTGTCGTGATAGCTGGCATTGCGCCGATCTGAGCTTGGTGGTAGCGCTTCTATGAAATTTTCATTTACACCATGTCTTACTGTTTGGGCCCGAACAGTAAGCGGCTCACCTTCAATGCAGCGGCCCGGGGCGCAATGCGCCCGATGACACCGCCGACGGCGTTACGCCACCCACTGATGTGACTTCGCTTGCCGCGACGCAATGCGCGCAGTCCGTCCCGCGCGACGTCTTCCGGGGTAGACTGTGGGCCGAGTACATCCGTTGGGGTCCCCGAGCGCTCGTGAAACGGGGTTTGCGTACTACCAGGTGAGAGGCAGGTGACCGTAATGCCTCGGGGGGCATACTCCTCATGCAGGGCTTCGGAAAAGCTGAGGACGAACGACTTGCTTGCACCATACACAGCAAAGAACGCCACGGGCTGGTACGCTGCCGTAGAGGCCACGTTGAGAATGCCGCCCCGGCCGGCGTCCAACATGGCTGGCAGGCAGAGCCGGGTAAGGCTCACCAGGTTGGTGATGTTGAGCGTCAGCATCCCTTCGTAGGTGGCCACGTCCTCGGCCTCAAAGGCACCCTTCTTTCCAAACCCCGCATTGTTGATGAGCACGGTAGGCACGAAGCCATCGGCCTGCACCTGGTCAAATAACACAGTGGCCGCGCCGGGTTGGGCGAGGTCTTGCGGGTAAATGGCCGTGCGAGCCCCCTGCGCAGCGGCGGCCTGCGCCACGTCCTGCAGACGGTCCTCAGAGCGCGCCGTAAGCAAAAGGGTGACGGTAGGGCCCGCGAGCTGCTCGGCCATGGCAGCTCCGATGCCACTTGAGGCGCCCGTTAACAGGATGGTCTGGTGCTTTAGGGTATTCATAAACAGAGGTAAGCTGAACGAATGCGTCAGGGGTAGCGTAGAGCGTCTGTGCTCCTGTGATCGATAGAGGGCCTTCGGATGCACCCCTCAATACATTCAATACAGTATTTGCGGGAAAGGTCGTGCACTCGCCGCCTTCGCTCATCTTTTCGCTCAGGCATCGTACGCCATGACCCATCATAAACATGATACCGGTGTGCGCGGCGCGGAGACCGTGGACGTGCTCTGGAAGCAACTGGTGCAAGCGCTGCGCCGCGTCTATCCCGACGAGGCACGCCTCATGGCACAGTGGCTGTTTGAAGAGGCCACCGGTATTTCGCGCATTCAGCGCATCACGCGCCCCAAACGCCCCATTCGGGCACCGGAGCGAGCCCAGCTCGAGGCGATGCTCCAGCGCACCCTATGCGGCGAGCCGTTGCAGTACGTGGTTGGCTATGCGCACTTTCGCGGTTTGCGCCTTTCGGTGACCCCCGATGTGCTCATTCCGCGCCCCGAGACGGAGCAGCTGGTCGGGCAGGCGCTGGAGCGATTACCGGCGAGGCAGACCGTGCGCGTGCTTGACGTCGGCACCGGCAGCGGCTGCATTGCGCTGGCACTGAAGCACGAGCGGCCAGAGGCCATTGTCGCCGGCTGCGATGTCAGTGAGGCGGCCCTCCGTGTGGCGCGGTCGAACGCTGAGCAGTGCGGCCTCCCAGTCGCGTTTGTGCAAGCCGACATGCGCAAGCCCGACGTGCACGAGCGTACGAACGGGCCGTTTGATATGATGATTTCCAACCCTCCGTACGTGACGATGGATGAGGCGCCGACCCTGCCAGATCGGGTGCGGGCGCATGAGCCTGCGGTGGCGCTCTTTGCTGAAGATGAGCCCCTGCAGTATTATCGGGCGTTGGCGGAGCAGGCCGATCGCCTGCTCCGGCCGGCAGGACAGCTGCTGGTGGAGATCAACGAGGCGTACGGGGCAGCAGTAGTGGCTTGTTTTCAGGATCACGGCCTATCCGACGTGATGCTGCACCAGGATTACACGGGGCGCGACCGGTTCGTTGGCGCACGGCGCCCAGGGTGAGCGCCTCTCAACCGTACACATCCGCCACTGCACGATGACTCATGGCGTGCAGCCGGGCCGTTTCGGCCGGGGAGTGGGCGTATCCCCCGGAAAGCAGCATGGTGAGGGGAAGGCCGGCATCACGAACAGCCTGTACCACGCAGCGGTCGCGGGCATACAACCCCTGCTCTGACAACGCCAGGCGGCCAAACCGATCCCCACTCACGACGTCGATGCCCGCCAGGTAAAACACAATGTCCGGCATGGCATCAGCGATAATGCCCGGCAACCGCTCGTTGAGCTTCGCAAGGTAGGCTGCGTCCTCTGTTGCATCGGGCAATCCGATATCGACCGTAGATGGAGGCTTCCGATACGGATAGTTTTTGGCGCCGTGCATCGAGAGCGTATAGGCTACATCGTCGCCGTCAAAGATTGCCGCGGTGCCGTTGCCTTGATGCACGTCCAGGTCAATGACGAGCGCCCGTCGAATCCACCGGGCGCGCTCCAGCACGCGGATGGCTACCGCCACGTCGTTCAGCACGCAGAACCCCTCGCCATGCCCCGGAAAGGCGTGATGCGTGCCCCCAGCCAGGTTGCCTGCGACGCCATCCTCCAGCGCCATCAGCGCCGCGTTGATGGTGCCTTGCACAGCCAGCCGCGAGCGGACCACCAGCTTCTTCGACCATGGAAAGCCCATCTTGCGAACCTCCTGCCGGTCCAGGGTGCCTGCTGCCAGACGCGAAAGATAGTCCGGCGTGTGTACATACAGCAGGTCCGACCAGTCGGCCTGCCGTGGAGCGATGACGTCGGAGGGTCGCAAGAGCTCCTCACGCAGCAGCAAGTCGTGCAATAGGGAAAACTTGGTCATCGGGAACGGATGACGCTCCGGAAGAGGCACTACATATCCCTCAGCATAACTGACGCGCATCCCCTACCTGCAATTCGTTAAGAACCTCTTGCTTACCACACGGCTACTCCTCGGTCGCCACAAATTCTTCCCACGACTGCTCCTTATACGCTTCCGTTGCGATGTAGCGCAGTACATCCAGAAAGTCATCGCGCTCGACAAATCCGGGCACGTGGGTAATGTAGTCGCCCTCGGGGGTGAGGAAGGCGACGGTGGGGACGCCCTGTGCGCCCAGCAGATAGGCCATGTGCTGCATGGTAAAACGCTCGCCCGCAAACATCACGGTACGGTCTGTGGCGTCAAAATTGAGGCGAGTGGCAGCAAAGTGCTGGGCAAGATAGGCCTGCACCTCGTCGTCAGCATACACCTCACGCTCCAACCGACGACACCATCCGCACCAGTCGGCATAGACATCGACCAAGAAGAATTGGTTGTCTTCCGCAGCCTGCGCCTGTGCTTCCTCAAAGGCCTGCCACACAGGGGCGGAAAGGTCTGGATCGGAAAAGGCCTGCCCTTGCACAGGAGATGCGAGTACAAAAAGCAGCAGCAGTGTGGATGCAAATCCGATAACGCGATGCACAGGCAGGGGCTGGTTATGAAGCAGGCACGCAGGAGGGATAGATGCCCCGGCTAACCGATAGGTTTCGCACGCCAGCGAAAACCGAGAAAGACGCCGCATAAAAGAAAAAGCCCCGACCGGCACAAGGCCGATCGGGGCTATGAAGCAAGCGTAGGAGCTGTATCAGTCCATGCCGTCAACTTCATTGTGGCTACCGCCGCGCTGCGTGCTGCCACTGCCATTATCGCTATCGGCTGTGATAGCAGAGGCATCCTGCGTTTCGATGGTGATTTCGTTAGCGGCAGGGTCAAGGTCGGGCCCCATTACATCGGAGGAGCAGCCGGTCAGACCCAGCATAAAGACGAGCGCGAGTACAGATGCTACGGACGTAAAAACTTTGGCCATGGGAGCGATGGTGGCTTGGGTGATAGAG
>CAYFRR010000021.1:1200-20466 GCA_964345505.1 uncultured Rhodothermales bacterium | reverse complement strand
AACACACGTCGTTGATGATGCTACGTATTTCCAAGGCCGGCACCGCCTGTTTCGCTGGGATGGGCAGGAGATGCAGGTGCTTACCACGGAGACTATCTTTCATACGTCGTTCAGCGTAAATGGACGCGTACTTGTGAACGAGCAGGGGGTTGGGTTGCAGGAAGTGCGTAACGGTCAATTGGAGCTCCTTCCCGGGGGCGCCCAATTTGCCTCAACGGGGATCCACATGATCGACGCAGTGGAAGGTACGGACGAACTCATGATTGCCACGCGTCAGGGGCTATACGTCCACGATGGCACCGACGTGGAGGCCCTGTCCTCTTCCGCCGATTCGTTCCTCGGCGAAAGCCGCCTGTATCACGGCACACAAATCGATGGCGGGCTATACGCCCTGGCCACGCTTGGGGGTGGGGTTGGGCTCATCGATAACGAAGGGAATCTGCTGTACCAGCTACACGAGGGTAATGGGCTGCCGGATAACTGGATTAACTTTGTCTTTCAAGATCAGCAGGGGGGACTGTGGCTGGCCCTTAACAATCGCGGGCTTGTGCGCGTGGATCTCCCGGCGCAAGTAACTGAGTTTACGGCCAATGATGGCCTTCGAGGAACGGTCAATCGCGTGCACCGATTCGCCGGGAAGCTATACGTGGGGACCAGCACGGGCCTTTTCGTCATGCAACAACCGTCCACGGCCGGCCCAGATGCACCGCTTTCGTTCCGGCGAGTTGATGACATACCGAGTGTCGCTGTTTGGAGCTTGATCGCCACAGATGATTTATTGTGGGTCGCCACAGATAATGGGCTGTTTACGCTGCAAGAAAGTTCTGATGCGGTTGACGTGGTAGAGCGGATGCGAGGTAATGTGTATGCACTGAAGCGCGCGGAAATGCGCGAAGGTACCGTCTACGTAGGGCATAGAGAGGGCCTGGCCATCTTCAAAGAATCAGCCGAACAAGGGTGGACGCTGGACCGCCCTATTGCAGCGACGATAGGTAGCGTACGCTCGGTGCGAGAGACCGACGCCGTGACCGTGTGGTTGGAAGGTGATGGGGGGCAGATCGAACGCCTATCCTTGACCAGGCCTGGCGAACCCGTAATCCGCGTGCGCGAAAGACGCCCGTTTGATGCGTCGCATGGTCTCCCGCAAGATAATGCTGTGCTTGTGGAGTTGCGGGATGAGCTGTACGCGCTGTCTATTGCCGAGGGCTTCTTCAAATACGACGTGGACGCTGAGCGTTTTGTGCAAGACAAATCGCTAACAGAAGGAAGGAAGGCCGTCACCGATAGCGTGTTGGCGCTTGTGGAAGGGCCGGCCGAAGATGCCTGGCTGGCCTACAGCGATGGAACGGTAGAGCACCTGATCCCTGATGGCAATCAGAGTTACACCCGAAGTGCGCCCCACGCCCTGCGCTTTGGCAAAAGCACACCGATCAATTTTTACGCGGAGGAAAGCGGCATCCTCTGGATGGGTTCTGGAGATAGCGTCCTGCGGTACGACCCGCACGTGCAAAAGCGGTACGATCGGCCGTTTCGCACGCTGGTGCGGAAAGTCAGCACTGGCGATGGGCAGCGCATACACTACGGTGGTGCAAGGACGCTGGAGGACATGCCCGCCATCGCGTATTCCGATACGGGCATACGGTTCGAGTTTGCAGCCCCCACGTTTAATCAGCCTGAAGAAACCGTCTTCCGCTACCGCCTGGCAGGGCTGGACGATGAGTGGTCGGACTGGACCCAGCGGGGTGCTGTGCACCTGTCCAATTTATGGGAGGGCGAATATACGCTGCGCGTAGAGGCCCGGAACGCCCAGGGCGTAGTCGGTGAAGCGGCGGCGTTTTCGTTTGAAATGCTGCCGCCCTGGTATCGCACCTGGTGGGCGTTTGCGCTCTACGCGGGTGGTGTCGGTATCCTGCTGCTGCTTGGGTATAACTACCGGCAAGCCGTGCAGGAGCGCAAGCGGGCAGAGCGGCAGGCTCGGGAGCTCGCGCGCGAGCGGGTCGTGAATGAGCGGCTTCAGCAGGCCAACCGCCGCCTTCAGCAAGCCAACGAGGGGCTCAAGCAGGCCAACAAGCTGAAAGATGAGTTTCTGGCCAACACCTCGCACGAACTCCGCACCCCGCTCACGGCAATCCTTGGGTTTACCTCGGTATTGCAGGAAGAGACCGATGACCACCGCAGCGAATTCCTGGAGCTCATCGAGATGAACGGTCAGCGCCTCTTGAACACCGTCAACTCGCTGCTCGATATTGCCAAGCTGCGTGCGGGGATGGTGGACATGGAGCGCGAACCGGTAGCGATGCGCGCCGTGTCCGAGCGCATTGCGCGGATGCTACAGCCGCTGGCCGAGCAGAAAGGGTTAACGATGTGCGTCGTGCCCGATGCTGACGCTGCCGAAGCGTTCGTGGACCGGCGTTACCTGGAGCAGATCCTGTTTAACCTGGTCGGCAATGCCATCAAGTTTACGACTGAGGGGTGCGTCGAGGTTGATGTGGTTGCGCAGGCCCGTACGGTCATGCTACAGGTATCCGATACGGGCGTAGGGATTGACGAAGCGTTTCTGCCCCATCTGTTTGAGGAGTTCAAGCAAGAGTCCTCTGGGCTGGATCGCTCGCACGAAGGAAGCGGCTTGGGGCTGTCCATCACGGCGCGCTTGGTGGATATGATGGAAGGTACCATCGAGGTGGAAAGCGAGAAGGGAGAGGGGACGACGTTTACGGTGGCTTTTCCCCGGGCAGAGGACTCCGTTCGTACGTCGACGACGAGCACACAGGCGGACGTATCGCATGAGCCGACAGCCGAACAATCGTCTCAGGAGGCCAACGCGCCAGCCATCCTCGATAGCGATTCCACCCGCTGAGCACCCATCTTTCATGCGTACGCTTCGGCGCGTCTGTCGTCTGCTTGTTCTGGTGATATCCAGTGTGGTCTATTGTGCAGGCGTGCAGGTGGTGGCGTGGGTTCTGTCGTCGGAGGCCCGTATTCGCTTCCGCGCCCGGTGTCAACAATACGGTAGCCGCTGGCTCTGTTTGGTGATGGGTATCCGGCGATCTGTCGACCCGGCCATCGCAGAGGCACGAGCCGATCTCATCGTCAGCAACCACATCGGGGCGCTGGATCCCCTCATTCTCAGCGCCACCCGCCCCGTAACCCTTGTGGCCAACGCTGGACTCCGCACGTGGCCTGTCGTCGGCTGGGTGGCACGGCAGATGGGAGTGCTTTTCGTTGAGCGAGGTCGCGCCCGCAACGTAGGAGCGCTCATCGACGCCATGCACGAACGCATGGCAGCTGGCGTCCCCGTGGTGGCTTTCCCAGAGGGCACAACCACGCATGGCGAGACCGTACGCCCGTTCAAGACGGGCGTGTTTCTATCCGTTGCAGACCGCGAAGACGCGCACGTCCTGCCGGTCTACCTATGGCTCGCGGACGCGGTAGGTGGCGACGCATCCGAAAGCTCATCGGTCGCTGCGTGGGCCGGTGGCGAGCGATCCTTTGCAGCGTACGGATGGACGGTCCTCGGCCTCCGCCATGCAACCATGAAGGTGCGCGTGGGTAGGCCCTTACCTACTAACTCCATGGGTCGTAAAGCGTTAGCACAACGCGCCTACGCTACCGTCCGCGCGCTTTTTGAAACGCATGCCGGTGCTTCATCTACGAACTTCTGAAGCGCTGCGCTGATCACCGTTGCTAACTGCTCATGCGGTGTGCCCTTTTTGGTTTGTCCCCGTTTTTCCGTGCCTGCCATGTCCGATCGCCGTTACACTGTGCTTCTCCGACTGGGCCTGCTGCTGGTGGGGTTGTTTATCGGCATTTTGGTGATGTTACTGTACTTTGATCAGGCCCCACAGACGCCGCAGGTTGTGGAACGGGTCGAACTGGGTGCCCCGGCCACCGATGCGCCCCGGCAAGCCGCACCCATAGCGGACTCGGCGCGTGCACCCGTGCTGACCGACATCATGACCTTGAACCAGATGTTCAAGGAAGTTGCCAATCACGTAACGCCCGCGGTGGTCTTTATCGAGGTCGAAAATGCCCCCCGCGGGGGCTCCTCCGACGAAGTCTTCCGGTTTGACGGCCGGGAATCGCCCGATCGCTTCTTCCGTGAGTTCCGGCGGCAGAGCGTGGGCAGCGGGGTCGTCATCAGCGCCGAGGGGCACATCATTACAAATCAGCATGTGGTGGGGCGCGCGCAGGCCATTCGCGTGACGCTGGCCGACAAGCGGCAGTACACTGCGGACGTAATCGGCACCGATGCGTCTACTGATCTTGCAGTCATTAAAGTTGACGCCGACGAGCCTTTGCCCGTCGCAGCGATCGGCAATTCGTCTGATGTGGAGGTGGGCGAGTGGGTGCTCGCAGTCGGCAATCCGTTCCGCTTGACCTCCACCGTTACTGCGGGCATCGTGAGCGCCCTCGGGCGGCAGGTAAACATCATTGACGATGCCTTCCGGATCGAAGACTTCATCCAAACCGATGCGGCCATCAACCCGGGAAACTCGGGCGGCGCTCTCGTCAACCTCGATGGACAGCTGGTCGGCATTAGCACCGCCATTGCCACCGAGAGCGGCTCGTATGAAGGCTATGGCTTTGCAGTCCCGGCTAATCTCATGGCGCGCGTAGCCCAGGATTTGATCGATTATGGAGAGGTGCGCCGAGGCTTTATGGGGGTTGAGATTGCTCCGGTGAACGGCCGGACCGCCCGTGAGCTTGGCTTGGACGAAGTGGCAGGCGTATACATTCAGCGAGTCACCCGCAACGGGGCAGCCGATATGGCTGGCATCCGCTCGGGGGACGTCGTGATGGCCATTGGCGAGCGTCAGGTGGCGGAGCCCAACGAGTTGCAGAGCGCCATCGCACAGTTTCGTCCAGGGGATGCCGTACCGGTGACGGTGCGCCGCGATGGAGAGATGCGCCGCCTTACGCTTACGCTCCAGGGAAGTGACAGTCCGGCGTACGCCAGTTGGTTCGACGGTCCTTCAAATGGGCAGGACGACGCCGAGCGGGAGCCCTCTGAGCCAGAGGCCGAGGTCCCGGATGCCCGTATCATCGACTTACCGGCCTGGGGGCTGGGCCTCCGTGATCTGACGGAGCGCGAGCAGGCCGAACTCGCCCCGAGTGGCGCGTACGTGGCGTTCGTTGAGCGGGGCGGGCGCGCCTCCCGCGGCGGGCTCCCGCGCGGTGGGGTGATTACAGCCGTCGACGACCAATCCGTAGGGTCCGCTGAAGAGGCGCAGCGCGTGCTCCGTGCGGTTACCGGGGAGGAGGAGCGCGTCCTGCTGCGCGTGAAGCGGTCCGGCGGCATCAGCGCCTTCTACGATATTGAATCTCCTGTGGAGGGTGACTGATCGGGCGCAACTCTTCGCCCGAAGGTCTATGTTTGTCGTGCAGTTACCCCTCGGTGTCCCTACGGCGCGTTTGTGCGTGCCGCTACTCCCTATCGTCTGTTCGCTTCGTTTTTTCGCAGGAAACCCTATTCCATGATCCGATTTCTCACGGCCGGCGAGTCGCACGGCCCCGCGCTTACTGGTATTGTAGAGGGCGTCCCCGCTGGCGTACCTCTCACCGCTGACGACCTCAATGAGCATCTGGCCCGCCGGTGGCTCGGTTATGGCCGCGGGGGCCGGTCCAAGATTGAGCGCGACAAGGTGCGGATTGACGCGGGCGTACGCTTCTCCAAAACCATGGGCAGCCCGATCGCGCTCCACCTCCCGAACGCCTCACACAAGAAGGACAAGGCGGGCTGGCCGGAAACCATGGCGGTTGAAGGCACAGGTGAGGGCATCGAAAAAGTAACGCTGCCACGCCCCGGCCACGCGGATCTGGTAGGCACTCAGAAATACGGATTCGACGATATTCGGCCGGTCATCGAACGCTCCTCCGCTCGCGAAACGGCCATGCGCGTGGCCTGCTGCTCGGTAGCCCGGCACCTGTTGCGGGAGCTGGGTATTGAGGTAGGAAGCCACGTGGTACGGCTGGGGGAAGTGGGATACGAGGCTCCAGAAGACTGGGCTGATGCTGTGCAGGAGCTCATCGACGCAGGTGGGGCGCGAGCACTCTACAAAGCGGCCGACGCGAGCGAGACGCGTATGCTGCGGGACGACCTCACGGAGGAATGCATCGCGCACATCGAAGCTACGAAAAAGGCCGGCGACTCCCTGGGCGGGCAGTACGAAGTGGTGGTGACCGGCGTACCCCCGGGCTTGGGCTCGTACGTGCATTGGGAGCATCGCCTGGACGGGCAACTCGGGCACGCCATCATGTCCATTCAGGCACAGAAGGCAGTAGAGGTAGGCAATGGCATCGCCGGAGCCTACCGCCCCGGCTCACGCATTCATGACCCCATCACCGAAGACGAGGCCGGCCGCCTGCGCCGGACAAGCAACAACGCCGGCGGCATCGAAGGAGGGACGTCGAACGGCATGCCGATCATCGTGCGCGGGTTCATGAAACCCATCCCTACGCTTATTAAGCCCCTGGGCACGGTGGACATCGCCAGTCGCGAGCCGCAGCCTACACGCTACGAACGGAGCGACGTGACCAGCGTGCCCGCCGCATCTACCGTTGCCGAGGCGACCGTAGCGCTCACCATCGCCAATGCCGTGCTCCGGAAGTACGGCGGCGATAGCTTTGCTGAACTCAGCGACCGCTTCGCGCGCGAGACAGCAGAGAGCTGACCGGTTGCCTTTTCCGGACGGTACGTGTGAACAGCTTTGTTACACCGCCGTACGAATCGTTCTATGGCGCCACGCCCACCTGCTGGCGCCCCAGCTTCCTGTGTCAATCGCCTGCCCCTGCATGTCCTCCTTTTCTCCCTCTCCCTCAACCGAAGATTCGGCGCCCCCCCGTGCTACCACCGGTGACGCCGGGAGCAGTCCGGGGCAGGACATTCCCGAGAGTGAGCTCTTGCTGAGCCTCTTCGTGCAGCACATGCCCGCGGCCGTCGCCATGGTCGACGCGGAAAACCGCTACGTCATGGTGAGTAGCCGATGGATCACCGACTTCAACCTGCGGGGGGAGGAGCTCACCGGCGCCTCGCATTTTGACTACTTTGAGGACCCGGACGGGCACTGGCAGCGGGTGCTGAAGACGGTGAAAGAAGAGCGAGTAGAGCAGGGCGAAGAGGCCCGGCTCGTCCGCACCACAGGGCAGCGCTACTGGGTGCGGTGGGAAGTTCGTCCGTGGTACCGGGCCAACGGTGAGCGTGGCGGCAGCATCGTCTTTCTGGAAGACAAAACCGCGCGCAAAGAAGCGGAGGAAGCCCTCCAGGTCTCCAAGAATCTGCTCTCCAGCGTGCTTGTTAGCTCACTGGACGGCATCATGGTTTTTCAGGCCGTGCGCGATGAAGCCCACCGCCTACAGGATCTGGAATGGGTGCTCGTCAACCCACGGGCGGAAGAAATGCTGGGCTACCTGGCCGAAGAGGTCGTCGGCAAGCGGCTAAAAAAAGAGGTGGGAGATCAAACCCTCCTTTCGTTGTTCGACAGGCTCGAAGCCGTCGCCGAAACGGGCGAACCCCTCTCGCAGGAAGTCCGCGTGGAGCGTGATGGTGGCGCTGCGCGGTGGTTCCACATCACGGCGGTCCAGGTGGGTGATGGCTTGGCCGTCACATACCGCGACATCTCGGAGAGCAAGGAAGCCGAGCGCAGGCTGCGCGAAAGCGAAGCTCGCTACCGGATGCTGGGCGAAAACATGATGGACCTCGTCTGCCTGCACGATCCGCAAGGCCATTACGAGTACGTCAGCGCTTCGGTGAAGCGTATCCTTGGCTACACGCCACAGGCGCTGGAAGGCCGCACGCCGTATCCCTTCATACACCCGGACGATGCCGAGCGCCTTCAAGGCGACGACGGGGATGAGCTGTTCTCCGTGAGCCCTACGGAGAAGGTGACCTATCGCATGCGCACCTCCGAAGACACTTATATCTGGCTTGAAACCAGCACGAAAGTGATCAGCGGTACGGATGGCGCCGTCGACAAACTGCTAACCAGCTCGCGCGAGGTATCGGACCGTGTGCGCGCCGAGCGGGCCATGAGCCGGACCAATCGCGCTCTGGAGCAGCGCAATCGGGAGCTGCAAGACTTTGCCTATGTGGCCTCGCATGACCTGCAGGAACCGCTCCGCAAGATTCGCGCGTTTGCCGACCTGTTGATTGAGGACTTCAATGACGCGCTGGACGACACCGGTCGGTATTACCTGGAGCGTATGCAAGACGGCGCGAAGCGTATGTCGCAGCTCATTTCCGACCTGCTGGACTATTCCCGCATCACGACGCGTGCGCAGCCGTTTGAGTCCGTAGACCTCAATGAAGTGATACGCCACGTGATATCGGATCTCGAGTTGCGTATCTCCGATGTGGAGGCAAGCATTGAAGTTGATGACCTGCCGACGATTGAGGGCGACCAAACTCAGATTCGCCAACTGCTTCAAAACCTTGTGGGTAATGCTCTGAAGTTCTACCGTGAGGAGGCCCGCCCCGTGGTGCGCGTTGAGGCTGAGGAGGTAGCTCCCGCGATGGTATCCGGGGATGCACAGGGGCGGTCCGTGCGCATTCAGGTCATCGACAATGGTATCGGCTTTGAAGAAAAATACCTCGATCGCATCTTTACGCCGTTCCAACGCCTGCATAACCGGTCCGCGTACGCAGGCACGGGGATGGGCCTGGCAATTTGCCGCCGCATCGTTGAACGGCACGACGGACAGATGACGGCCGAGAGCGTGCCAGGCGAAGGGTCGACCTTTACCATCACGCTCCCCAAGCAGCAGCCCCGGCCTCAACCGGACGAATCTGAACCGGACGAATCTGAACCGAGCGAACCGCAGCAAGACCAAGACGAACCCTCCGAACCAGCGCCGATCACATGAACCGCACGGGAGATCCTGTTGTTATCTTGCTCGCCGAAGACGATCCAGACGATCGGCTGCTCACCATGCGGGCGCTCGATAAGAGCCGCCTGGCCAATGAGCTGCATTGCGTGGAAGACGGCGAAGAACTTATGGACTACCTTCGCCAGGAGGGAGCCTACACCGCGCCGGGTGTTGCGCCGCGGCCGGGCCTGATCCTGCTCGACCTCAACATGCCCCGAAAAGATGGGCGTGAGGCCCTGGAGGAAATCAAAACCGATCCCTCGCTCCGCCGCATTCCCGTGGTCGTGCTTACGACCTCGCAGGCCGAGCAGGACATCCTCCGGAGCTACGACCTCGGCGTCAACGCCTTTGTCACGAAACCCGTGACATTCGACGACCTCAGCACGGCGGTCACCGTGCTGGGGAATTTCTGGTTTGAGATTGTCAAATTGCCCCCTCAGGAAGCCTAATGTATCCTCCCCGCGATCCGGACTACCCGGTCGACACGAAGTCGCTCGCCATTCTTATTGTGGAAGACGATGAAGATGATTTCTTCATTGCCCGGCGGCTGGTATCTAAAGCCACTGAAATCGAGGCCGAGCTGGAGTGGTGCCGCACCTATGAGGATGGGCTGGAGGCGATACTCAGCAACACATTCGACATCGCCCTGATCGACTACCGGCTGGGCGCCGAAAATGGCCTCGAACTGATGGAGCAGGCCACGGAACAGGGCGCGCGCATCCCCATGATCTTGCTCACCGGTCAGGGCGACCGCAAGGTTGATGTGAAGGCCATGCGGGCCGGGGCCTCGGATTACCTCGTCAAGTGGGAGTTTGACGCGCCATTGCTGGAGCGTTCCATCCGGTATGCCCGAGAGCGTGAGCGTGCCGAACAGCGCATCCGGGAGCAGGCGGCGCTGCTGGACAAGGCCCGCGACGCCATCATTGCGACGGACCTGGACGGGCGCGTCGTGTACTGGAATAAAAGCGCGCAGCGGCTTACCGGCTACGCGGCCAGCGAGATGATTAACAAAGTAGCGCATGATCTGCTGTGCACCGATGAATCGGGGCAGACCGTTGAAGAGGCGAGGCGTGTGGTCCGGGAGAAAGACGAGTGGACGGGCGAGCTGAAGCAGCGCACAAAGGAGGACGAGGAGATTATCGTGGAGAGCCGGTGGACGCTTGTCCGCGACAACAGTGGAGAGCCGCAGTCCATTCTTATCATCAACACCGACATCACCGAGCGCAAAGAGCTGGAGGCGCAGTTCCTGCGGTCGCAACGTATGGAGAGCGTCGGCCGTCTGGTAAGTGGCATTGCCCACGATCTGGGCAATCTGCTGGTGCCCATCTCGCTGGGCGTGCGCATCCTAAGCCAGCGCATTGACGACGAGAAGGCGCAGCGCACACTCAGCATGATCGAGCAGAGCGCAGAGCGCGGCTCCAACATGGTCGAGCAGGTGCTCTCCTTCGCGCGCGGCGTCGAGGGCGAACGCGTGGCGGTGCAACCGTTGCGGGTGGTAGAGGAGGTCGAGCGCATCATCGAGGAAACCTTCCCCGACGATATCGCCGTGGTCATGGACACGGCCAATGACCTCTGGCAGGTGCGGGGCGATGCGACACAGCTGCAGCAGGTGCTCATGAACCTGTGTGTAAACGCCCGCGACGCCATGGACGGGGTCGGTACGCTCGGGCTCTACGCCGGCAACAGCACTATATCAGAGGAGGAGGCGCGCCGCAACATCGACGCGGAGCCCGGGCAGTACGTCCAGATCACCGTCTGCGATACGGGCGAAGGCATCCCCCCCAAGGTGCTGGACAAAATATTCGAACCCTTTTTCACCACCAAGGACTCGGACAAAGGCACCGGGCTGGGGCTCTCCACCGTGTACAGTATCGTAAAGGGCCACGGCGGCTTCATCGATGTGGACTCCACCGTGGGGAAAGGTACGACGTTCCGTGTTTGCCTCCCGGCCGCGGCAGAGCAAGAGGAATCCACGGAAGAGGAAACGACCGACGTGGATATGCTTGACGGCGAGGGCCGTCTGGTATTGCTCGTCGACGACGAACCGTTCATCCGCGAAACAGGCCAGGAAATTCTGGAGGAGGCCGGGTTTCGCGTACAGACGGCGGAAGACGGGGCGCGTGCGCTCACGCGCATCGGGCAGGATGGCGAGGGGGTTGATGTGATGCTGACCGACCTGATGATGCCTGAGATGGATGGCCGCACCCTTATCCGCAAGCTCCGGGCGACGCATCCCCATCTCCCGATTGTGGCCATGAGCGGCGTAGCGGATGTGGAAACCGACACTGTCATGGAGGAAGGTGCCGATGCGTACCTTGCCAAGCCGTTCACTGCAGAGAAACTGCAGGAGGCTCTTCATGCTGCTGTAACCTCCCGGGCTTCAGCGTTGGCCTAAGCGTGTTGCCAGGCTCCTATCCAAAATGGTAGGCACTGCGTGGTCCCGTCACTGCCGACGTCTCATTTGCGCAGCGGTTAAACGCTTACAGGCTCGTCACGAACTATGGCAGAAAGCCGGTCGTTGCATCTGCGGTTTCATTTCAGACACTAATTCCCCGTTGTTCTATGGGTTGGATTGATGCGCTCGTTCCCCGCAAAGACGCCACACTCAACACGCGCTCCGAACCCATCCCGGTAACGGAAGATGCGCCGCATGCCGTGGTCATTGGCGCGGGCTTCGGCGGCCTGTCGGCTGCGGTGCGGCTGGCCGCTCGTGGGTACCGCGTTACGGTGGTCGACAAGCTGGAGCAGCCTGGCGGCCGGGCTCGCGTGTTTGAGCAAGATGGCTTTCGCTTTGACGCGGGGCCGACGGTGGTCACAGCGCCGTTCCTGTTTGAAGAGCTGTGGCGCCTGGCCGGCCGGGAGATGACGGACGATGTCGAACTACGGCCCGTGGATCCCTTCTACCGCATCCGGTTCGATGATGGGACGCACTTCGACTACAATGGTGATCCCGAGCAGATGAAGCGGGAAATCGCCAAGTTTGCCCCGGAGGACGTGGCGGGATACGAGCGCTTCTTCGACAAGAGCCAAGACATTTTCAAGGTCGGTTTTGAAGAGCTTGCGCACGTGCCCTTCAACAAGCCGTCGCACATGGCGAAAATCGCTCCTGCCATGATGAAGCTGGAGAGTTTCCGCACGGTGTATGGCCTGGTGTCGAAGTACGTGAAGCATCCCAAGATCCGGCAGGTGCTTTCGTTTCACCCGCTGCTGGTGGGTGGCAACCCGTTCAACACGACCTCCATCTACACGCTCATTGCCTTTCTGGAACGCAAGTGGGGTGTGCATTACGCCATGGGGGGCACCACATCGCTCGTCCACGGGCTGGTAGATCTGATTGAGGGGCTGGGCGGCACGATGCGTCTTGGTGCCGAAGTGAAAGAGATCACGCTGGAAGGTCAGCAGGCAAGCGGGGTGCGCCTGGCGTCTGGCGAGGTGATCGATGCCGACCTGGTGGTGTCCAACGCGGATGTCGGATGGACCTACCGGTACCTGCTGCCGGAGTACGCCCGCAGCCGGTGGACGAATAAGCGCGTAGAGAACGCCCGGTACTCCATGAGCCTCTTCGTGTGGTACTTCGGCACCGACCGCCACTACGATGAGGTGAAGCACCACACCATCCTCCTCGGGCCGCGCTACAAGAAGCTGCTCGACGATATTTTCGAGCACAAGCACCTGGCCGACGACTTCTCGCTCTACCTGCACCGGCCGAATGCTACCGATCCTTCGATGGCGCCTGAAGGCCACGACGCCTTCTACGTACTCTCGCCCGTTCCCCATCTCGACAGCGGCACCGACTGGCACGCACAGGCGGAGTCTTACCGGCAGTCAGTAGAGGACTACCTTGCACGCACGATTCTCCCGGGCCTGGGCGAGCATCTCGTGACCTCTCGGGTGCTGACGCCACAGGGGTTCCTCGATGATTACCTCGCCTTCAAGGGCTCAGCCTTCAGCATCGAGCCGGTGCTGACGCAAAGCGCCTACTTCCGCCCGCACAACAAGAGTGAGGACATCGACGGGCTGTACTTTGCCGGTGCAGGTACCCATCCCGGCGCGGGCATGCCGGGTGTGATTTCATCGGCGCGGGTGCTCGATACGCTGCTGCCCGACGCCCCCGCGTTCGAGCGCCCCCCGCACATGCGCGCCAGAGCGTAGTACCTGGCGGGGGGGTCGTGCGCCGTAGCGTCCGCGGGGCGTACGCGAACCTCTTGGTTTACCGTTGCTCCTATGCTCCCATCGTATCTTCGTGCTTACCGGACAGCATTTGAGCAGGTTACGGCCAACGTGGAATCACTGACGCTCGGCCTTTCGGAGGAGCAGTTCAACTGGGCGCCTGCGCCTGACGTATGGTCTGTGGGACAGGGACTGGTGCATCTGAACAAGGCCAGCCAAGCGCTGCTGCCGAATGTGGAGAAGGCGTTGCGGCATGCGCAGACGTACGGCCCGCTCGGCACGGGTCCGTTTACCTACGGTCCGTTGAGCCGCCTCTTTATTTGGTCCGTACGACCGTCATCGCCGCGCCTGCCCGCGCCCGGAGCGTACCGGCCAGGGTCCTCCTTGCTTGATCGGGACGCCACGCTACAGGCCTTTCGTACCCTGCAGGAACGCTGGGCGGGGTCGGTGGACGAGGCAGCGGGCATTGATCTGCGCCAGCTTAAGGCGGCCTCCGAGGCTGCGCCTCTGGTGCGCCTCAGCGTGGGGACGTGGTTCGAAGCTACGCCGCTCCATCAGATGCGGCATGTGGAGCAGGCGCAGCGGGTGCTGCTGACGCACGGGTATCCGGTGAAGCGGCAGTAGGATTGTGGTGCGGTCCATCGCCGACCAGCGACAGGTCCTCGACCTCTTAGCAGATGCGGCAGCCGCTACACCCGAACGGGGGCCCTGCAATCATCACAGGCCTCCCCTGTGATGCGCCTTCCACCGTTCAGGCTCGCTTCGCCCTGTGGGCTTTCTGTCTTGCCTTGTTCAAACGAGCTTGCCCCGCTCAAACAAAGATATCCCCATCTCGTCTTTACCCTGCAACTCGTTACCACCACGCAAAAGAGGCAGCACGCCGCTCTGAACGGATTAATCAAATTCCACGTCCTACGATGAAGATCTTGTCCCACATACTCCTTTGCACGCTCCTGAGCCTTGGCGCCTGGGGCATGCAGTTTACCGCGGAAGCCACAGCCCAGGAACGCGTGCTCGGCGAAGAGCTGGTTGAGCCAGGTATTCAATTTGTCTTTGAAGCTGCCCCAGCAGATGACGTCACTCCTTACGATCAGAACCTTTCAGAAGAAGCCACCGACATCCACCTGGAAGTGCTTGTAGGCTGGTCGCAGGATGCGGAGGTGGACGTGCCGGAGGGCGTGACCCGGGGAGGCTTTGTCGGATATCTGGAGTTTTTTGCCACCGTTACAAACGAGCGGACCGGGCAAGAGACCAAGGTGGATTTTATTCCGCACCTTACGTTGGGCGATGCCATGCACTACGCGCGCAACATCTCGCTCCCTGGAGCTCCGGATGATGTGTACACCATCTCGTTTGACGTGCGCCCGCCAAGCGAAACCACGGTAGCCTTCCATCGGAGTTGGCGCGAGGCCTACGGGACGCCGCTTTTTCAGCCGCAGACCTACACGTATGAGGGGCTCGACTTGGCAGCAGTAGCTGCAGCCACCCGGCGCTAAAGCAGCGGGGCCGCCGGATTAGATGCGGGAATCAGGCGCCGAATGTACCTCTTACCAAGGCCAAGGACAGCCGGTTGACCGTTGTCCTGGCGCCCTACGGTCTTCAGGGTAATAGGAGCGCTTCTCTGAGGCAGGTCTGACTTATACCCGGAGTACCAGATACCGCATGGTGCCTTCACGGAGGACGTGGGCTACGATGGTGGTGCCGCTGCCTGTGGCCTCCAGTGCCGTGCGGAGCCGTTCGGGGCCATCGATGGACTGGCCATCGACGGTGTAGATGACGTCGCCCACCTGGAGCCGGTCGCCCCATGGCGTAGGGGGCTGGTTGCTCGCCGCAACGACGGCGCCCGTTGAGAGCCGGCGGTTCGTCAGCACGCTGGAGATGCGGTCGGTGAGGGGCAGGGCAAGAATGCCCAGGGGGCGCACGAGATGGTCTTGAGGGTCAGCCAACGCGGCAAACTGGGCGCGCTGATCATCCCGCTGAACGACCCGAACGCCGGTCTCAAACACGGTGTCGCCTCTGACGACCTCCAGCTGTGCCAGCGAGCCGAGAGCGCCGTAGATGTTCACGTGGAACTGGCGCCCGTTACGCATAGGCTTGCCATTCAGGCGGGTGATGATATCGCCGGCCCGCAACCCGGCGCGTTCAGCCGGACTCCCGGGAAGGACATCGGCGAGAATGACCCGGTACGGTCCGTCAATGTCCATAGCGTCCGTCAGCTCGCGCGTGAGCGTCTGGGCGTTGACGCCGATGATGCCGCGGCGCACGCGCCCGTGCGCACGAATTTGCTCGTAGACCGCATTCACGATATTGCTCGGGCCGGCAAACCCCACGCCGCTGCTGGCGCCTGAGTTTGACACGATAAAGGTGTTGATGCCTACGACCTCGCCTCTGGTATTGACGAGCGGTCCGCCGCTACTTCCAGGGTTGATGGAGGCGTCGGTTTGCACGTAAATCATGGGATCCCCGGCCTGCATTTGTCGCGCTGTTGCGCTGACGACGCCGAGGCTTGCAGAGTTACTGAGGCCCATCGGCGCGCCAAAGGCGACCACGAGCTGGCCACTCCGCAGCGCATCAGAGTCGCCAAACGGGAGTGTGGGATAGTCAGCCCCCGGGACTTTCAATACCGCGACGTCGGTTTCGGTGTCGATCCCGACCACCGTGGCTTCTAATCGTTCACCACGCTTGCGAAGGATGGATTCCTCGCCGGGGGGCGGGGGCGGAGGGGTGGCGAGCTGGACCCGCACCTGATTCGCACCCGCCACCACATGGGCATTCGTGATGATATAGCCGTCGGCGTCTACGATGAAGCCAGAGCCGCCGCTGCGCTGCTCGTCAAGCTCGGCCCTGCCGTAGGGCGATTGCCGTAGGCCCCCCACCTTGCTGACCTCGATTTCGACGATGGCACCCCGCACCTGACGCGACAAGGCCTGGAGCCCTTCACTCGTGGCGCTCAGTGCCTCGACGGCTGCCGGGCGGGGTGGTGCCTGCCCGTAGGTCGGGAGTGGAAGAAGAACGGCGACAAGTAGGACGGAGGCGAGCAGCTCCGTAAAGTAGCGTAACATGGGTATCCAGAATGTGCGAGCGCAAGCGAAACATGGCGATTCTTGGTGGCGAAGCGCGCGTGGGTGTTACGCCTCCGTATCTGCTGGCGTGCGGCTCAAGTGCAGTAACTGCCAGGCTTCCAGCAGTTGCGCCACGCCCCAGGCCTGGACGGGGGCGCCGCGTGAGGCAAAAGGTGCGTCGCCGTCGAAAATCTCGCTGATGTTGCCTATGCTACCGCCGCCGAGGTGTCGCAGCAGGGGCATGAGGAACGACCGGGCGGTTGCCGGATCATCGTATACCCGCAGGTGGGCTTGCACAAACGGACCGAGCAGCCAGCTCCAGACGGTGCCCTGGTGATAGGCTGCGTCGCGGTCGTGGGGGGAGCCGCCGTAGGTGCCAAGGTAGTCCGGATCATCTGGGGCCAGGCTGCGGAGGCCATGGGGCGTAAACAGCGCGGCCCCGCACGCCTCGACCACCGCGCGCTGCTGCTCGGCGTCGAGCGGGCTGTGCGGCAGCGCCACCGCGAGGAGCTGGTTCGGGCGCAGGGCCGGATCGTCGCCGTCTGGCCCGTCGATCACATCGGTGCAGTAGCCGCGATCCGCGTCCCAGAAGCGGTTGAAGTGCGCTTCGACCTGCGCGGCTTGCTCGGTGAAGTAATCCGCCGGTTCGTCGAGTGCTTCGGCAAAGGCTTCGAGGCTGCGGAGGGCGTTGTACCAGAGGGCGTTGACCTCCACGGGCTTGCCAATGCGCGGGGTGACGACCCAGTCGCCCACCTTCGCGTCCATCCACGTCAGTTGCACCCCCGGCTCGCCGGCACGAAGCAGGCCATCGTCGGGGTCGACCTGGATGCTGTACCGCGTCCCCTGCTCGTGCCAATCAATGATGTCCCGCAGTACCGGATACAGATCGCGCAGCAGGTCGTGGTCACCGGTCGCTTCCACATAGGCGCGGATCGCTTCCACGTACCAGAGGGTCGCATCGACGGTGTTGTACTCCGGGGTTTCGCTCTGGTCGGGAAAGCGGTTCGGGATCATGCCCTGATCTACGTACTGTCCATACGTGCGCAGGATGGTAGCCGCGACGTCGGGGCGTCCGGTGGCGAGCGTGAGGCCCGGGAGGGCAATCATCGTGTCGCGACCCCAGTCCCCAAACCAGGGGTAACCGGCAATGATAGACCGTCCGTCCGGCACGTCGTCCGTCGAGCGGGCCACGACAAACTGATCGGCGGCGCGGATAAGCTGCTGGATGTCTGCAGGCGCATCGCCAAGGTTGGCCTGTTGCAGCAGCTCCTCGTCGCGGGTGTGCGTTTGCTGCAGGGTTGCCGCGCCATCGAGGGGAGCGTTAGCCTCAGTGCTTAATACCAGCGTGACGGAGGTCCCCGGCGTCAGCTCGGCCCGAAACGTGGCCGCGTGGAGGTGGTCTTCCTGGGCGTTGAGCCCGCGGTATGCTTCAGTGGCGAGGTAGAACTCGTGGTACCAGTCGTGCGCCGGTGTGGCATCTGCGGCGGTACACTTCAGAAAGAGGGGCGCAGCGCCGTCGAACGCCTGCACCTGCATCCCGTCGTCCACAGGTGAGACGTCCATCGTCCAGTCGCCTGCCTGCGTCGTGGCGTGATGGTCGCGGTGGTTGACGAGCGTCTTTACCCGAAGCTCTACGGGCGAACGCCCGCGGACCAGCGTGTAGCGGACGTACGTCGTGTTTGCTCCGTGGGCCATCCAGAGGCGCTTTTCTATGAGCGCATCACCAAGCGCGTACGTCCATACCGGCACCCCGCGCTCCAGGTGGAAGCGGTCGAGATGGACAAACCCGCGCGGATCGGTCGTGCCATCCGCCCACTGATGTGCTGCCAGCGGATACGTCGTGTCATCCACTGTGACGGTCTCATCCGTCCCCGCCACCAGCAGTGTGCGCCCGAGGGGCGGGTCGAGGGCAGCCACGAGAAGGCCGTGGTAGCAGCGCGCACGCACGCCGCTGATGGTGCCCATGGCGTAGCCGCCGAGGCCGTTGGTCACCAGCCATTCGCGCTGGGTGGATACGTGGGGGTCACTACAGAGGGCGCGCCCGAAATCGGTCATCGGTCGTGGGGGTGAGGTGAAGAAGATCAGCGGTGGCAAAGAGTGGGGGGATGTCCAGATCCAGCGATGGCGCCGCGTAGAGCTGGGGCGGAACGCTGATGTCGGCCAAGTACAGCTGTCCCACGGCAGGGCGGGCGGCCTTAACGTGCAATCCGGTCTTGGGGAGGGCAAGCGTTAGCGTCGCCGCGGCGTGCACCGTTGGGTCGTGCACGGTACCGGTGGTGGCCTCAAGCCCGGAGGGCACGTCGAGGCTGAGCACCGGGGCCGCGTGATCGTTGGCGGCACGGATCAGAGCGGCGGCCGGACCGCGCGGGGCGCCGGACAAGCTATAGCCGATGAGGGCGTCGATCAGCACATCGGCATCGGGAAGGGTTGTATCGTCCTGTGCAGCAAGAACCGGTACGTCCATAGCCTGGAGGATCGAAAGCTGATGGGCGGGTACACCTTCGTATGCAGCCGGCGGCTTTGTGGTGATGACCCGCACATCGGCGCCCCAGGTGTGGAGGCGTCGCGCCGCGACGAGTCCGCCGCCCCCGTTGCCGCCGGTGCCGGCCAGCACCACCGCCATCCGATCCCGCGGATCGCCGTTCAGTACCGTTCGGCGTGCCAGGTGGGCGAGATGCCGCCCCGCGTGCTCCATCATCTGCAGCAGCGCGATGCCGTATTCGTCCACCATCAGCCGGTCGACTTCGCGCATCTGATCGGTCGTGAGTGTGGGGATGTCGTGATCCTCGTCCGGCATAGGCTTGGGTTTGGTTAGGAGGTGGACCCGTGATACCACAGGCGCGTCAGGCCGCAAAACGGCATAGGAAGAATCATCTTGGAACGAGACAACGTGGGATTTCTGCAGGAAAGAGAAGAGAGCTCTCATGGCACGTGCTCTTGCCCTTGCGCACGCGCCGAGCGACATGCGACGGACAATGACTCCCCTCTCCCTCGACGGGAGAGGGACAGGGTGAGGGTGTCAAAAAGAAAGAAGCCACGCGGAAAGCCGCACGCCATCCTCTAACGGCCATCTGCTACCCCCCAGCAACCCCGCCGCTCTGTTGGATGAGCTTGGCGACGAGGGCGGTCCAGCCGGTCTGATGGCTTGCCCCAATGCCGGCGCCGTTATCGC
>CAYFRR010000021.1:0-1100 GCA_964345505.1 uncultured Rhodothermales bacterium | reverse complement strand
ACGAGGGCGGTCCAGCCGGTCTGATGGCTTGCCCCAATGCCGGCGCCGTTATCGCCGTGGAAGTATTCGTAGAAGAGCGGATAATCGCGCCAGTGCGGATCCTCTTGAAAGAGGTCCTCGCCACCAAACACGGGGCGTTTGCCTTCGCTGTTGCGGCTGAAGAGCCGGATGAGGCGGCGGGAGAGGTGCCCGGCAACGTCCCACAGGGGCTCCGGTCCGTCGGACTCGGGCATTTGGGCGGTCAGGTCCTCCCCGTAGTAGTGGTCGAACTTTTGCAGCGACTCGATCATCAGGTAGTTTACCGGAAACCACACCGGGCCGCGCCAATTCGAGTTGCCGCCGAACAGGCCGGTGCGCGACTCCGCCGGCTGGTACCGGACCGAGAGGGGCGTGCCGTCGGCCTCAAAGGTGAACGGGTTGGTCTCGTGCTCCTTCGAGAGCGAGCGTAGTCCATAGTCAGAGAGGAACTGGTCGGGGTCGAGCATGCGCTCCAGGACGCGCTCCAGCTGCTCGTGGTTGACGAGCGAGAGCAGGCACCGGGGCTTCTCGGCGTCGCCTACGTCAAGGGTGAGGTGCCGCATGAGATCGGGCCGCTCCTCCATGAACCAGTTCATGCGTCGCGTGAAGTCGGGCAATTGATCCAACAGTTCTTTTTCCAGCGTCTCAACGGCAAAGAGCGGGATGAGGCCCACCAGCGAGCGAATCTTGAGGGGAATGAGATCGCCACTCGGGCAGTGGACGGAGTCGTAGTAGAACCCGTCAGCTTCATCCCAGAGGCCCGTACCGCCGCACTGCTCGTTGATGGAGTGGGCGATATAGACGAAGTGCTCGAAGAATTTGGTGGCTACGTCCTCGTAAGCGGGCTTTGTCTTGGCGAGCTCCAGCGCCATCGCCAGCATGTTGAGGCAGAACATGCCCATCCAGGCGGTACCGTCGGCTTGCTCCAGGTACCCGCCCGTGGGTAGCGGCTGGCTACGGTCGAATACGCCGATGTTGTCGAGGCCCAAGAAGCCGCCCTGAAAGATGTTGTTGCCGTCGCGGTCCTTGCGGTTGACCCACCAGGTGAAGTTGAGCAGCATCTTGTGGAAGACCTTCTCCAG
>CAYFRR010000020.1:8877-27667 GCA_964345505.1 uncultured Rhodothermales bacterium | reverse complement strand
TCACCATGACGAGCCCCTTACCATCGGCTTCAAGGTCATCGACCAGATCGTTCAGGTGGGGCAGGTCGACGCGGGGCGGGGCGGTGGCGCCGTTGCTGGGCGCGTCGGCCGTATCCTGCAGGAGGGCCCGCAAGGCATCGAGGCCTACGAGGTTGTGGCGCTGCAAGGGGACGATGTCGCGTGGAAGGTCCTGCAGCCCGGCAGGCATGTGCTGCAGTGCTTCGTCTGCGCGCTCCTCCATGGCTGCTGCCAGCGGATCGGACGCATCCTGTGCTTCAAAGACGCCGTTCACCACGAGCTGCTGATTCGTGATCCCCAACTCCCGCAGCTCCTGGCTCGACCGCGCAGCCTCCTTGAAGGTGGAGCGCTCGGGGCGGGTGACCAGGACGAGCGTCGTCCGGTCCTCGTCGTTCAGGGCGGCTACCGCTTCAGTGTACCGTTCTTGCTGCGCTTCCAGTCCGGAGACCGGGCCGAGGCAGGAGGCGCCTTCGGGGTTTTCCTCGATGAAGGAGCTCCAGGCGGCCGGTAGCTCCAGCAGGCGCAACGTGTGACCCGTGGGCGCCGTGTCGAACACGACGTGATCAAACGCGCCGATGCGCTCGGGGTCGGTCAGCAGCTGCGTGAACTTGTCAAAGGCCGCGATTTCCGTGGTGCAGGCCCCGGAGAGCTGCTCTTCAATGCGCTCGATGGCATCGTCGGGCAGCACGTCCATCATCGGATCGAGGACGCGCTTGCGGTAGGCATCCGCTGCTGCTTCGGGGTCGATGTTGATGGCCGAGAGGTTGTCGACCGAGGCCACGGAGGCTACGTCGTCGCCGATCGGGGCGTCCAGCACTTGCGACAGGTTGGAGGCGGGGTCGGTGCTGACGAGCAGCACGCGCTTGCCTTCATCGGCCAGGGCGACGGCAGAGGCGCACGCCAGTGAGGTTTTGCCCACGCCGCCCTTGCCGGTAAAGAAGAGGTGGCGGTTGGGGGTGTTGAGATAGGATAGCATACGGTTGCGGTATCTGATAAAGCGACGTAAAGGTCGTGTGGGATGCTGCGGCGAGGGTGGTGTTGTCAAATCGATATAACGCTTTCAGGAGCCCCCTCATCCTGTCCTTCTCTCGCCGGGGGAGAAGGGATGCATAATTGTGCATTTCTGTTGCTTGAGCGCCACGCTGAGCGTAGCGAACGAAGACGAAGCATGATCCCTTCATCTTCGGCCCCTCTTCGTCTTCAGTCCGCTGCCGCGGATCTGCGCTCAAAGTGGAGGGAGGATTGAGGTGTAGGGCGGCCTGCGCTCAGGAGGTCGGGGCACATCAGCAGCAGCCGGAGTCGGGCGCACAGTCGGCCTGCTCGGGCAGGAGATCCTGCTGCACATGGCCGGCGATGTCCTGCGTGCTTTGCTGACGTACGCCCAGGCCGGTGTTGGCTGCCTTGAGGAGCGCTTCTTTCGGCAGACCAAGCGCTTCGGCCTTCTGGCGGAAGCGCGTGTACGCGGCGGTATTGCCCGCGGCGAGGGCTGCACCGATGCCTACGAGTACCGCGGTCTGATCCGCAAACTGGGCGGGATCGGCCGGTGCAGCGGCCTGGTTGGCGCCGTCGCCGGAGAGCCCAACCCATGCCATCAGCTGCTCGCGGGAGGGGTAGCTTCCAGCATGAACCACCTCACCCTCTACCACAAAGGCCGGCAGCACATCCGCGCCTTCTTCGTTGATGAGCTTGTAAACCGCGGGCGTATCCACGAACATCTGCGGCTCCTGGCTCAGGTTGAAGCGCCGCACCGCCACGCCTTGCGATTTCAAGAACTTGAGGTCGGTAGCTAAGCGGGTGAGGGCTGGATCGATGTCTTCGCCACAGACGCCCGTGGAGCAGCACATCGCGGGATCGAAAACCTGAAGAGCAGGCATGAGCATAGGAGGTTGGTGAGATGATTTTCTACTTATCGCGTATTTGCGATAAGACAACCTCTTCTACCGCTGAAGTGGAGTGCGTTCCTGCCACCGGCTCACTTCATCTTCTATTCATCGCATGTATACGATAAGGGGAGTTCAACTACCCGGCGGGCTGCACATTGGGATTGAACTGGCGCTCAATCCAGTCGTCGATTTCGTTTCGCACGCGCCGGAAGGCATCCATTTTTTCGTCGTCCGAGCCCTCCACGCGCGAGGGGTCGTCGAAGCTGTGATGGACGTTGGCGCGCCGCGCTGGCACATACGGACAGTTATCGCGGGCGTTATCGCAGACGGTGACGACATAGTCGAACGCCTTTGCATCCAGGTCTTCTACTGTCTTGGACGTGTGGTCCGAGATGTCAATGCCCTGTTCCTTCAGCGCAGCGATGGCGTGGGGCCGGACGTGGGTGCGCTCGGTGCCCGCGCTGTAGACCTGGTACTGGTCGCCCCAGCGGTCGCGCAGCAGACCTTCAGCCATCTGCGACCGGGCCGAGTTGTGGGTGCAGACGAACAGCACCGAGGGCTTTTCCTGCGAGGTAGGCGAAGTGGAGGTGCTCATGGCAATGGGGTCAGCAGTCGATGGAAGTGGGGGCCTGTGCCAGCACGTCGTCGAAGAAGTCACCAAGGTGATCCGAGAGGGCCGCGACAGCCTCCGTATTGAGGCAATAACACACCCGCGGCCCTTCCACGGTGCCCTCGACCAGCCCGGCTTCCTTTAGCACCTTCAGGTGGCGCGATACCGTGGCCTGGGCCAGCGGCAGATCGTCGACAACCTCGCCGCAGATGCATGAGGCGCGTTCGGCCAGGATCTGCAGAATGGACAGGCGCGCCGGGTGGGACAGCGCCTTTAGCTGATCGGCAAGCCGGGCAAGGGCGGGGTCAAACAGGCGAGCCTTGGTAGGCATAGACTAATCGAGTCTGTACGATAAACAGGCAGGGGCTTGTACGCGAGGCCGCAGCGAGGTTTCAGGATCCAGAAGCGTGAGGCCCCCTTCCCCATCCTCAGGATATACATGGCCCCTCTGGCGTATACGATGCACGTGATATGTTCTACTGCACGGTACCGGTTCATCGCCTTCCTGCCATTCGCTTGTTACTATGCAGACGACATCCTCACCTGAGGCCACGGCGCTGCCCATTCCAGAAAAGGAATCCTACACGTACGCCGACTACGCCCAGCTCCCGGAGGGCGCGCCCTACGAACTGATCGTGGGTGACCTTAACAGGGTCCCTACCTCCTCTATTCGTCACCAACGAATCTTGCTGCGCCTGGCTGTGTCAATGCAGCACCATATCGACCAAGAGAACAACGGGGAGGTGTTTATTGCACCGATGGATGTGTACCTCTCGGAAGCCACCACCGTGCAGCCCGACGTTCTCTATATTGCGGAGGCGCGGCGGGAGATCATCGGGGCGCAGCGCATCAACGGCGCGCCGGACGTAGTAGCGGAGATTTTCTCGCCGTCCACCGGCCATCGGGACGTCGGCATCAAAAAACGGTTGTACGAGCAGCACGGGGTGCGGGAGTACTGGACGATCGACCCTGAGACGCAGGCGGTGGAAGTGCATGTAAATACGGACACAGGCTTTCAGCAGCGTGCCCGTGTGGTGGAGACAGGAGTCGTAGCGTCGGCGGTGATGGAGGGCTTCAATCTGGATATCGCGACGCTGTTTTAGGTCGTGCGGGCTGTGCGCTTTTATTCGTACTGTGGACTTGTGGATGGGGGAACGGGACCGGCTGCCGGTATCGAATGCAATGACTGTGTAACCACGGAGCAATGGGGCCTCGGGCAGTTGACACCCCTCAGCCCGTGCAGTATGATGAATCTACACATTGTACACTTGCTGAGGCTATACCGTCGTAGTATAGCGGCCGGCGTTGCGAGCGAAACTGTTCGCGCACCCGGCGTCTCGGGGGAAGCCCGGTGGAACTCCGGCACTGTCGCGCAACGGTAATAGTCCGCATGCCTGCTTAGCGAGCGATCACCCACGGACAGCCCCTGGCTGTTCACCGCGCCCCACGCGCCCCTGGGACGCACGATCGGGAATAGACATGCCATAGTCGCTTGCTGGCGGCCGCCACGCCTTGCCGGCTCTGCCATGACTGTCTGTCCCCTCGCGTGTCAGTCTCCTGCGCACCGTCGGCGCACGGATGCCTTCTCACCGACTGATGCGCATGCTTATGGCCACCGCTCCTGCACCGTCCGTCCCTCACGCCGCTGAGACGCGCCACGTACGCGCTGTTTTCCCAGGGGATACCAACCACTACCATACGCTGTTTGGGGGATCAGCGATGGCCTGGATGGATCAGGCGGCCTTTATTTGCGCCACGCGCTGGTGCCGTACCAAAGCAGTCACGGTACACACCGGCGCCATCGATTTTCAGCAGCCGGTGCCCGAAGGCACGATCGTAGAGCTTGTAGCCCGTGTCGTTGCCACGGGGACCTCATCGATGGAGGTGCACACGGAGATGTTCATCGAGCCGATGGATGCCTATGAACGCGTCTTGGCCTGCACGGGCACCTTCACCCTGGTAGCCCTTGGGCCTGACGGCGCCCCGGTCGCGGTGCCCCCCTTGCACGATGGCCCGGAGCGCTCTACTCCCTCGGCACCGACGCCGCCCGCAGCAGGCTGACGCAAATCCGACCTATCTTCTTTTCGTCCTTCACCCAACGCTTTATCTCCCCGTCCTATGATTACGACCTCAACCCTTGGTTTCCCACGCATCGGTGCCCACCGCGAGCTGAAGAAGGCCGTCGAGGCCTACTGGGCTGGCGATAGTACGCTGGCTGACCTGCACGACACGGCACGCACGCTGCGTCTGCGCCACTGGAAGCAACAGCAGCAAGCCGGGATCGATCACATCCCCTCCAACGACTTTTCGTTCTACGACCAGGTGCTCGATACCATCGCCATGGTTGGCGCGGTGCCGCCACGGTTTGGGTGGGATGGCGATACGGTGGACCTCGACACCTACTTCGCCATGGCCCGCGGCCTGCAGGAGCGGGAGGTTGATGCCGAGGGCGCGGAAGGCACGGGCGTCCCGGCGATGGAGATGACCAAGTGGTACGACACAAACTATCACTACATTGTACCCGAGTTTGACGCGGCGCAGCCGTTTGCGCTGGCCTCAACGCAGGTGGTAGATGCGTACACGGAAGCGCGCGATGCCGGCATCGAGACGCGCCCGGTGCTGCTGGGGCCCGTGTCCTTTCTGCTGCTGGGCAAGATGCAAAGCCCCGAAGCTGAGGTGCTGGATCTGCTGGATGGGCTGCTGCCCGTCTACGCTGAAGTGCTGCAGCAATTGGCGCACGCAGGGGCCACGGCCGTTCAGGTGGATGAGCCGCACCTTGTCATGGATCTGTCGGATGCGGCGCGTGCAGCATTTCATAAAGCCTACGCTGTGCTTGCTGATGCCGCCGAGGTAGACCTTGCGCTGACGACTTATTTTGGGCGGCTGGGAAAAAACATGGAGACGGTATTCGACCTGCCGGTAGAGTCGGTGCATCTGGATCTCGTGCGTGCGCCGGAGCAGCTGCCGGACGCACTGGACCACATTCCCGAGACCATGCAGCTCTCCCTTGGGCTGATTGACGGCCGCAACGTGTGGCGCGCTGACCTTGATGCGCTGCATGCCACGGTGCAGCAGGCCGTGGCAGCGCTGGGCGCGGACCGCGTGCAGGTGGGGCCCTCGTGCGCGCTTCTGCACGTGCCGGTGGACCTCGACACGGAGTCGAACCTGGACGACGATGTGCGCCCGTGGCTGGCATTTGCGGTGCAAAAGCTCGATGAGATCGCCGCGCTGGCAGCGCTGGGGAATGGCGAAGCAGATACAGCGCAGGAGATGGTGTCGGCCAGCCGTGCCGCGCGGGATCACCGCGCCGCCTCCGACCGCATCCACAACTCAGCGGTGCAGCAGCGGATGGCCAACGTCACACCCGCCATGAAGCGTCGCGACCAGCCGCACGCGAAGCGGCGGGTGCTGCAACAGGAGCATCTGGAGCTGCCGCTGCTGCCGACCACCACCATCGGGTCGTTTCCGCAGACGAGCGAGGTCCGGAAGAAGCGCGGCGCCCACAAACGTGGCGACCTGGCCACGGCGGAGTACGAGGCGTTTCTGGAGGAGACCATCGCTGACACGCTGGCGGTACAAGAAGAGATCGGGCTGGACCTGCTGGTGCACGGCGAGCCGGAGCGGAGCGACATGGTGGAGTACTTCGGCCAGCAGATGACGGGCATCCTGTTCACGGAGCACGGCTGGGTGCAGAGCTACGGTACCCGCTGCGTGCGTCCGCCCGTGATCTACGGCGACGTAGCGCGCCCCGAGCCCATGACGGTGCGGTGGCTGGCGTATGCGCAGTCGTGCACCGAGCAGCCGGTGAAGGGCATGCTGACGGGTCCGGTTACGATTCTGCAGTGGTCGTTTGTGCGGGACGATCAGCCCAGGGCCGCCACCTGCCGCCAGATTGCGCTTGCCATCCGCGACGAAGTGGCCGATCTCGAAGCCGCCGGCATCCGGGCTATTCAGATTGACGAACCCGCCTTCCGAGAAGGGCTGCCGCTGCGTGAGGCCGACGCAGGCGCGTACCTCGACTGGGCGGTGGAGTGCTTCCGACTGGCCTCGGCAGGCGCCGATGACGCCACGCAGATCCATACGCACATGTGCTACTCGGCCTTCAACGACATCATCGACTCGATTGCAGCGATGGATGCCGACGTGATCTCCATCGAAGCCTCCCGCTCTGACATGGAGCTGCTGGACGCGTTCGATGCGTTCGATTATCCAAATGAAATCGGGCCGGGCGTCTACGACATCCACTCGCCGCGCGTGCCTTCTGTGGAGGAAATCGAGACGCTCCTCCAGAAGGCCCTCGACGTGCTGGAGGCTGAGCAGCTCTGGGTGAACCCCGACTGTGGCCTCAAGACCCGCCGCTGGGTAGAGGTGAAGCCCGCCCTGGCCAACATGGTGCAGGCCGCCCGCAGCATGCGCACACCAGTTGCGGCGTGAGGACTTTGGGCCACTCCCGCGGGAAGCCTCGGCGCCTCTGTAGCGCATTCCGCCAGCGCGGGTACAGCGTCCGGTTAGCCCCCCAGCGCATCCGCCTCCAGCGGCTCGTGAGAAGCGATGAAGTCCACGATCGACGGAGCGTCGTCGCCGATGGTCAACAGCTCAGCATAGGCATGGCCCGCCGCCAGCCGCTGTAGGAGCGGGTAGACGGGCTTTTCTTCCGTCCAGTAGTCTTCGCCAAAAAATACCATCGGGCTGATGGTGCCGAGTGAGGCGTAGTGGTTCTGCGCGGCGTCCATGAAGATCTCCTGGATGGTGCCAGCACTACCCGGGGCGAAGATCACACCATGGGTGGCAATCGCCAGCAGCCCATCCTCGCGGATGCTGTTGGCAAAATACTTGGCGACGTGTCGGGCAAAGAGGTTGCTGGGTTCGTGCCCGTAAAACCACGTGGGCACCGCAAGGCTGTCGGCTCCGTCAGGGTACGCCGTGCGTACAGCATAAGCCGTGTCGAAGTACTGATCGTCCTGGTAGGTAGGCGCAGGAGCCAGCCTGCCGACGGCCTTGCCGATCGCCTCGGCGGGATAGGAGCTCAGGTAGGCTCCCAGGTTGGCCGCCTCCATGGCACCCGGCCCCCCGCCGGTGGCAATAAAGTATCCCTTTTGGGTAAGTTGCCACGCCATGCGCGCGACATGCAGGTACGCTTCCTCATCGCGCCGCATTTGATGGCCGCCCATAACGCCCACCACCTGCTTGGAAACGCCATTGGTGGGATGGAGCAACTCGTTTAAGGCATCATCGATGGCATGGTCATGAATGCGAAAGGCCAGCGCATCCATGACCGGTGTTGTTCGGGCCGACTGCTTACGGTCCGTGTAATAGGCGTAAATGCGCCCGTCAGTGGTTTCCGAGAAGCTGCTCCGCTGCCCCCGTGTGTAGCCCTCCATCAGTTCGTCGGGGGTGTAGAGCGAGGCCCGATACGCGTTAAAGGGGATGCCCACAAAGGCAGGAAAGATAACCCCTCCGGTGGTCTGGATGTGATGCTCTACGGCGGGTGCAAGCTTGCACCCGAGGAAGCAGGCGTCTTCGGCAGAGACGGAACGCACGGCCTCCCCAAGGCCATCGGTGCGGAGATCGAGCCCCTGCACTACCGCATCACGCAGATGTGCGACGGTTTCGATGTGGTCAAGAAGGGCGTTGGGGGTCTCGAGTTCGACCGTGTGAAGGGGACAGCATTCGTACATAGGACGACAGTGCGTTTGGAGGCAGGAGGAAACGTGAAGGAATCCTGCGTTGCCGCGCACGGAGGTCTGTTACGGAGCAGGGTCTGTGGCTGCTGATGTGCTCTGGGGTATCCTCGTCTCCGTACGTCCTCTCGGTGCTACGTCTTCTGCCCGTTCGTCGTTTGGGTGCGGACGTCCCCTACCGCTACACGCGTCACGGCATCGGTCATCCAGCAGTCTGCATACGGCGCTTCTGTTTGCTTCGAGAGGCGAAACAGATAGCCTACCCTGTCGCCGTCGGCGGTGGTGAGCAGCACCCCCATCTGGGCGACACGGCCTTCCGTCTGCATGGTACTGTACGTAGCCCCCTCATGGTCGATCATCGGGCCGTAGGCTGCCGTGTCAAACAACGTCCGGAAGCGTTCCAGTGGGCCGGTGGCGCGCTTGTTGGCCGGCGAGGCAAAGGTAAACGCGGCCTCAATGCCGGCGTCTTCGAAGGGCTCGTCGTTGGCCGCGAGTGCCTCCACCTGTACCTGCACCACCTCGCGCGGCGACCACTCGGGGGAGGGGGTGGGAAGCGAATCGGAGGGCGTCGTCATAATGTCGGATGCGGTTGGTGTGGATGTCGGTGAGAAAGAGCCCATGGCGGGCAATAGGCTCATGCAGAGCGCGAGCCCAACGGCGGCGGTCATGTAGCGAGCAGTGCGCATGGAAGAGCTCTGGAAGTAATGAAAGCGCGATATATACACAGGGCATCAGTGGGCATGACGCCCCCGTGTCCCACCCTGAACTGCGTTGTCCAGGGTTGACGCGAAGCGGTGGGTGCTGCCTAACCTGGGCCGTGTTATGTATACCGTCTACGCGCAGCCACGCCGCGCGACGCCTCTGCTCCTCGTCTCGAGCCGGATGTCACCACTTCGTTGGACTTCGAAGGCGTCTGGTAATTCCTGCACCCATCGGGCGGACACGAGCAGCGTCGCGCGTTGCCTGGCAGGGGCGCACGGCCTGTCTCAGATGCAACAGCCGTGGCACAGTGGTGAGACAGATGCGCTGTGTCATACGGCAGCAGCTCTATCATCTGAAAATGAACTAAACGTAAATGCGTAGCTCGGAATCGCTGTTTAACGGGCGCAGACCCGGGTTGAGCGGCAAACCGGACGCACGGGGCCTTTCCTGGTACCGGGTTTGTAATTCAAAGAGGGTGCACTGCAACACCCACCCGTACCAGCTTCCGCGTCATGCCCACGTCTTCTCGTTTTATCCGTGTACTTCAGGTTCTTCTGCTGAGCCTTTTCCTGGTCATTGTCGGGTATCGCATCCTCGTGCAGGAGATAGGGCTGGAGGCCCTCACGCCGGAACCGTCCTACGAGGTAACGCTGCGAATGGAGATGACCCCTGCGGAAGCGTCTACCGGAGCGCCGATGCAGGTATCCACCTATCTGCCAGCATCCAATGAGCGGCAACGGGTGGATCCACTGACCCACCAGACGGGCCCTTTGAGCTTCGAGGTAACGTCCGACGCTACCGGGCGGCAGGCCGTGTGGAGCGCTGAGGCAGCAAGCGGTACCCAGCAGGTTTCGTATACTTTCCGCGTCTGGCCGCAGTCCATCGCGTATCAGCTGGACGATAAGCTGACGCGACCCGCGCCTGGCGCCGCGCCTCCAGCGCTACAAGGATACCTCCAAGCCACGTCCGCGCACCCGGTCGGCACGGCAGCCACCCGGGCCCGGTACGAACGCGTAGTGCCTCACGATACCGACCGGTTGGTGCCGCTGCTGCAGGCGCTATTCGATCATGCCGCGACGGTATCAGAGGGCACCGAGAACGCTGCTACACCTGAAGGGACCAGTGCCCAAGACGTGGAGGGAAGCCTGACCGAAGCACTACAGGGCCCCGTACCAGCCGCCGAGGGCAACCGGTGGCTCGTTACCCTGGCCCGGCAGGCGCACATCCCCAGCCGCCTCGTCGGAGGGTTGATGCTGCACGACGGCCAAGCCTCCCGTGTGCACCAGTGGGCCGAGCTACACATCAACGGGCACTGGGTGCCCTTCGATGCGGCGCACGGCCACTTCGCTGCGTTGCCGGCTTCCTACCTCACCCTGTGCCGGGGGCAAACATCCCTTGCTCAGTCTTCTGCAGGTACCGGACTGAAATACACGGTCGATGTAGACCAATCGTGGACGGCCCGGCAAGAGATGGAAACGGCTACGACGGCTGCCGCTACTGCTACCCACGGTCTGTGGAAGCCGCTGACGGAGGCAGGGCTCTCGCTGGATCTGCTGATGCTGTTGCTGCTCCTGCCCGTCGGCGGATCGATTGTGGTGTTCTTCCGCAACGTCGTAGGACTGGAAACCTACGGCACCTTCTTGCCCGCCCTGCTGGCCGTAGCGTGCCTGGCCACGGGGCTGCTCTGGGGCTTGCTGGCCTTCCTCATCGTGACGCTGACCGTCGCGGTCCTACACCTTCCGCTGGAGCGCGCAGGCCTCATGCACACACCCCGGCTTGCCATCCTCATGGTGTGCGTAATCGTCCAGATTCTCCTCCTGACCGCGCTGAGCGTTCAGTTTGAATGGGTTGACCTGTCCTACTTCATTCTTTTCCCGGTCGTCATCCTCACGAGCACCGCCGAGCGGTTCGCCGCGCACCTGACAGAAGATGGCCCGGCCAAAGCCGCAAAGGTCACGCTCATGACGGCCTTCGTCATCGCGTGCAGCTACCTCATCATGAACTTTTCAGTGGTCGGGCTTACCCTGCTGGCCTTTCCGGAAGTCCTCCTGCTGATCATCTCCTTCAACGTGTGGCTCGGGCGCTGGGTAGGCATCCGGCTAACCGAGTACACGCGCTTTCGCTGGCTCATCAATCGCCATCAGAATACCTCCTATGCTACAGAAACTCGCTGACGTCTTCCACCGGCAGGTCCTCGGAATGAATCGACGGAATGCCGATGTCATCTACCGCAACCACACGCGCAAAGATTTTACCGTAGCCGATGACAAGGTCGTCACCAAACAACTGCTGGAGCCTGCGGGCATCCCCGTCCCCCAGACGTATGCCATCCTACACGAAATTCGAGAACTACAGGAGGCGTGGGAGCGAATTGCACAGCTCTCAGATCTCGTGATCAAGCCCGCCAATGGGCGCGCGGGCCAGAAGATCTTGGTCCTAAAGCGCACAGCCGATGGATGGGAGACGCCCGGCGGCACCCACTACAGCGCCGGCGCCATTCAGCGGCATATTGCCGATATCATCTACGGAACCCACGCCTCCGGTGCCTGGGATCGTGCCATCGTCGAGAGCCGCGTGGTGGCGCATCCGTTCTTTCGGGCCATTTATGAGGCAGGACTACCTGACGTGCGCGTGATTGCCTATCAGGGCACGCTTGTGCAGGCCATGTGCCGGATTCCTACAGCGGCTTCCGATGGGAAGGCCAACCTGCACCAGGGGGCGCTGGGGGTGCGCATCGATCTGGAGACGGGCCGCCTGGGTCAGGGCTACAACTACGCGCAGTACCATCCGGCGCACCCCGACTCCGGCGTGCGCTTCGCCGGGCGCACGATGCCTTCGTGGGATGCCGTCCGAGCCATCAGCCTGGACGTGTGCGATCTGGTACCGCTGGACTACCTGGGCATCGACATCGTCTTGGACGAAACGCAGGGCCCGCTGGTGATGGAAATTAACGCCCGGCCCGGCCTCGAAATTCAAAACGTTAACCAACAAGGACTCCGCGAACAACTGACCGCCTTACACCCATGAAGAACACGATCTATGATAGCTGTATCCCGCTCATATTATGCGCTGCGGTGTTGACCGTGGGCCTTGCCGTGGCCGAGCAGTTCGTCGAGGCCCGCAGCGAGGTGCCCCTTACGGTACACATTGAGGCCAACGCTTCCACCCCGGGCCTTACGCCACCAGATAGGCCGCTGGCCCGCGCAGATACGTCGGGGAGCGCCCCTGGTGTACCGATGCCGACGGCCGCTCAAGCAGGCCTCCTATCCCAGTTCTGCGAACCTCACCGGCTCCACCTCTGGGGACCCGGAATGCGTCCTGCTTCTGCTGGTGGGTTTATGCGGCCTCAGCAGCCGACAGCCGGCGCCGACGGCACGTGTCAGCCGCTGGCCGCACACCCTGCGTTGCCCCTCCCCTGATGCGGTCTTGCTTCCCCCATCTCGCTTCCCCCTACGCCTTCTGCATTCTGCCCTTACGTTCTCCATGATGTTTTTAAGGACCCCCCGTACCATGCGATCTTTCCCTCTACAACCCGCTACCGGCAACAGCGCCCGTGCCCGTACGGGCCGGTCGGCCGATCATGCTCCCCAAGGCCGTGAGGCTCCGATCGACTTTCAGGTGTCGCTGCCACGGCACGCAGGGCTCCTTATCCTGCTGCTTGTTGGCCTGCTGTGGGGGAGCACAGCGCCGACGGTCCACGCCCAGTGGGACGCAGACGCGACAGTTTTCACGCGTATTGGTGTCGAGAATAACGTATTCAAAAGTCCATCTGCCCTCCAGCAAGGGGGCACGATGCTACGCCGCGACAGCCTCATCAAGCGGGACGCCATCTACCAGTTTGGAGGCGCCGTCGCCCTCGAACGGAGCCTTGGAAATCGGCATGAACTGGCGTTGGACCTCGACGCCACGCGGCAACGCTATGCCACCTTTCCCAATCAGAACGAGCGGTCCTATGATGCTGAGTTGGACTACGGCTACGACGCTCCGGGTCGGCTGACCTTCAACATGACCTTGGACCGGAGCTGGCGGCGCTCGGTGGGCACGAACGTCCTGGGCGATGAGCTCAACCGCCTCTTCTCGTATCGACACTGGGAGGTAACGCCCGAGCTTGCATGGGAGGTATCTGACGTCGCCAGCCTCTCGATTGATTATCGCCGCCGGTGGCGGACCTATGATACCCAGGACGGCCTGCTCCCGCTCAGTTATGACGGCGACCGCGTCCGGCTCATCAGTTGGTTGCGCTTTCGGGATGCCGCTCGTCCGCAGTGGGTGTACCTCCGGGCCAGCGTGCGCAGCAAACAGTACCGGGACTACCTGGCTCGCGACCTGGACGGTCGGCAAGACGAGGCCTATCCGACCAATACGCTGCGCTACGCCAGCCTGCGCGCCAAGTACAACCTGGACGCAACCGATAAGCTGTCGTGGCAGGCCGGCGTCTTGCTCCGCCGCCGCGTCGATGCGTTCGAGGGCTACTACAACTACCGGTATGCCCGGCTCGGAACGGGAATCGCGTGGCAGATCCTTCCGTCTACGACGATTGAAGCCGATGCTAAGTGGCGGCATTACGTCTACGACGAAAAGTCTGCGTCGGCCCCCGACGAGCCGCTGCGGTACACCTACGTAGACGTTGACCTGGAGGTAGCGCACGAGGTGCAGCCCTACCTGCATCTTATCGCTGCCATGGAAACGGACCAGCGGTTCTCGAACGTGGAAAACGTGGCGCGGCGTACGCGCCGCTCGTACACGATGTATACTGTGACCGCGGGGCTCCGCCTGGATGTGGCACGGCTCTACGAAGACGTCCGGTAGCGACGGCTTGATGCCGAGGCGAGCGTGACGCATGGCTCGCGCCACAGCCGGCGGTTCGCCATGCAACGCCGCCCGCACCGCAGCGTAGACACGAACGCGCCTGAGCACTCCTGTGCCGCCTTCAGTTCTTCCTGCTTCTGCTGCCGTATGCCTTCTTCGGCTGACACATCTGCTGACCCCGCGCTCGACGCGTCCTCGACCGAGGACAGCTCTTCCGAGGAGAGCGCTTCGACCGAGGAGAGTCCTTTCTCTGGCTTCACGCGTCGGACGTGGATTGTGGTGGCTACCGTGGTATCAGTGGTGCTCCTGCTGATTCTGCTCTGGCAGCTGATGCAGGTGCTGCTTGTGGTGTTTGCGGGCCTGCTGTTTGCGATCTTTCTACGCGGCGTTGCCCGCCCGCTTCGGTCGCGGTTTCACCTTAGGGATGGGATATCCGTCACGTTGGTGCTTGTGGGTATCTTCGGGTTGTTTGGTGGACTGTGGGCGCTCATTGCGCCCAGTGTGGGGCCGCAAATAGACGAAATGGCCGCCCGCCTGCCCGGGGCCACCGAACGGGCCATTGAGACCATTCAGGCGCAGCCCTGGGGGCCGTGGATTATTGAGCAAACGCCCAGCCCGGAGCAGCTTGTAGATCGGGCAGCGGATCTGTCTGCGAACTTCTTTGGGGCGTTCTCCACGGCTATCGGGGGCATCGCCTATACCGTGTTTGCGCTGGTGCTGGGCGTCTACCTCGCCATCAACCCGAGGCTATACCAGCAGGGGATTGTGCTGATGGTGCCCAAGGGCCGGCGCGACCGGGCAGAGGAAATTGTTCGGGCTATTACCTTCAACCTCTGGCAGTGGCTGCTGGGGCAATTTATGATGATGGTGATGGTGGGTGTGCTGACGGGCCTCGGGCTGGCCATCGCCGGTGTGCCGCTGGCTGGCGGCCTGGCCCTCATCGCTGGCCTGTTTGAGTTTGTCCCCATTGTAGGCCCTCTGGCCGCGGCGGTCCCAGGCCTGCTCATTGCCTTCACCATCGGGCCGTTGATGGCCCTCTATGCCCTCGTCGTGTACGTGGTCGTGCAGCAGCTGGAGAGCAACGTGATGGTGCCCGTCATCATGAAAAAGATGGTCTCGCTGCCACCGGCCCTTACCCTGTCGGCCACCGTCATCTTCGGCGTGCTCTTTGGGCTGCCGGGCGTTATCTTAGCAACCCCGCTGGCGCTGGTCGGCGTCATCCTCGTCCGCATGATTTACGTGAACGACGTGCTGGGCGACAACGTCCCGCCTGTGCCGGCCAACAAACCCGGCAAGATGGCGGAACTGCTGCCGGAGTCAGCCCGCGAGCACCTGAAGGACCGTATGCAGGGGCGGGCGCCGTCCACGGCGGCCTCAGAAGCGGCAAGCAACGACGCACCAGCTAACGTACCGGCTGACGCACCAGCAGAAGGTGATGGTGCGCCCTCAACCCCGCCTTCGGATGCGCCAGCCGATGGTGCGGCCGATACGCCGGACGTCTCTCGCTCCTCTCACGCATAGCCTTCCCTCTTATGCTTCAACGCATCTACGTTTTTGGTCTAATGCTTCCCCTGCTGCTGCTCGCGGCATGCGGGACAGACGACGCCTCTGTGGAGACGCCGGCGGAGGCCACCGCGTCTCCTTTGCTGCCGGTAGTGCAGGACGGGCAGTGGGGCTACATCGACCGGCAGGGGACGGTGCAGGTAGCGCCCCAATTCGATGGTGCCTGGAGCTTTTCGGAAAACCTCGCGCTTGTGCAGGTGGGGGATCAGTACGGCTACATCAACACGGAAGGCGAGATGGTGATTGAGCCGCGCTTCGATGATGCCTGGCACTTTTCGGGCGGGCTTGCGCCGGTGCAGCGAGACGGGCAGTGGATATACATCGACCCGCGTGGCGAAACCGCTGTAGAGACGACGTTTCGGCTGAGTCCGGGCGTGCTGAACGCGCAGCAGGAGCAGCGGCCGCAGCCGTTTGGGCTGGTGCGAGCCGACGGCCAGTACGGCTACAGAAACGAAGCGGGCGAGATGGTGATTGAGCCGCAATTTGACCGGGCCTGGCACTTCCGCGACGACCGCGCCCGGGTGCGGCTCGACGGCCAGTGGGGCTACATCGATACCAGCGGCGCCTGGGTGGTCGAGCCGCAGTTCGACCGCGCCTGGGACTTCCGCGGGGACCTCGCGCTCGTGCAGGTGGAGGACCGCTACGGCTACATCGACCGGGATGGGACCTACGTCTGGGAGCCGACCCGCTAACTCCTCTTTACCTACGTTGCCATGCGCTACAAACTGCTGTTTGCTGCTGCCTTTGCTTGCTTCGTGCTGGGCACCATTGCCCTGCTTCAGGCTACGCTGCTGCGCGCGGCTACGATGGGCGCCATGACAGGTTACTTCATGACGCTCGCCATGCAGCGGCGCCGCGAGGCAGCGGATGAGCCCGTGCCGGCTGCGCTACAACGGTGGGTGTGGGTCTTTGCGGGGCTCTCGGTGGTGCTTGTGGCAGCTACCCTGGCCCTTCGGATCTGATGCCAGCCCGTATGAAGTCCATCTTGTGGTATGTCGTCGGTGGCGGCTGCCTGGTGTTGGGACTGGTTGCGCTCGTCGTGGGCACCCATGCGCTGCTGCACGGGCAGTGGCTGCTTGCCGCGGAGGGGACCGTGGTGACTGGGTGGTTCGGGTTGGCCGCGGCACAGTGCCGATACAAGGGCAACCGCGCGGCCGTCCCGGCGTCGTTGGATCGGTGGCTCTGGCGGTTGACGGTGCTGTACATTGCAATTAGGCTTGTAACGATGGCTTTCGGGGTCTGACGGAGCCTCATGGCAGGTGCAACGCTTGCCCAAACAGACTCGTTACTGTTTACCTGTTGATACCCACCACCCCACACCTGCTGCTGCGTCTCCCAATGATTTCTTTTACTTCTTATGGCCACCGCTCCCCACATCCTCTGGGTTGATGATGAAATCGACCTCCTGAAGCCGCATATCCTCCTCCTCGAAACCAAAGGATACGACGTCGACAGCGTGTCGAACGGCTCCGATGCCGTGGAGAAGGTGAAAGACCGCGCCTACGACATCATCCTGCTGGATGAGCAGATGCCCGGGATGGGTGGGCTGGACACGCTCGCCGCTATCAAAGATGCCTCGCCCGAGGTGCCCGTGGTGATGGTTACCAAGAGTGAAGAGGAGGACCTCATGGAGGAAGCCCTCGGCGGGCAGATCTCCGACTACCTCACCAAGCCGGTCAATCCCAGCCAGATCCTGCTCACCTGCAAGCGCCTCCTGGAGCGGAGTCGGCTGCAGTCGGAGAAGACCTCGCAGCGCTACATGCAGCGCTTCGCCCAGATCTCGCAAGAGCTCAACCGGCCGCTCTCCCATACGGAGTGGATCGACGTCTACACTGAGCTGATGCGCTACGACATCGAGCTGGAAGGCGACGAGGGGGCGCGGCAGATCCTGAACGACCAGTTTGCGGAGGCCAACCGCACGTTCGGGGCGTACATCGAACGGGAATACCCGTACTGGATTGAGGCCGCGGACGACGGGGACACGGAGGATCGGCCCGTGCTTTCGCACGAGATCATCCCGACGTACGTGGCGCCGCAGATGAAGAAGGACCACCCGGTGATCTTCTTCCTGATCGACTGCATGCGGTACGATCAGTGGCTGGCCTTTGAGGAGATCCTCTTCCCGTATTTCGCGATGGAGAAAACCTTTCACTACGGGATTTTGCCAACCGCCACCCCGTACGCGCGCAATGCCATTTTCAGCGGGATGCTGCCTCGCGACATTGCGGCGCGGCATCCGCGGATCTGGGAGGAAGGCGAAGACGACGAGCACAGCCGCAACCGCCACGAGGCGGAGTTTCTGGAGCAACTCATGAAGCGCGAGTTTCGGGGTGAGGTGCGGACCCGCTACAGCAAGCTGATTGGTAAGGAACAGGGGCAGGAGTTTGCGGGCAACGTCGGGGCGCTGCTGCAGCACGACCTGAGCGCTGTCGTCATCAACTTCGTCGATATTCTTGCACACAGCCGCTCGGAGTCGGACGTGCTCAAAGAACTGGCGCCGGACGAGCGCGCCTACCGCGCCCTCACCCGTACCTGGTTTGAGCACTCCTGGCTGCTGGAAGCTTTCAAGGAGCTTTCGGAGAAGGACTGCACGATCGTTTTGACGACCGACCATGGCATCATCCGCAGCTTGCATCCCACCAAGGTGATTGGCGATCGCCACACGTCTACTGCCCTCCGGTACAAGTATGGCCGCAACCTGAAGGCCGACGAGCGCCACGCCATTTTTGTTGAAGATCCGGAATCCTTCGGTTTGCCGAAAACATCGATGATGACGAACTACATCATCGCCAAGGAGGATTACTACTTCGTTTACCCGACGAACTACCACAAGTACGTGGACCTCTACAACGACACGTTGCAGCACGGCGGCGCGTCGATGGAGGAGATGATTCTGCCCGTCGTCACGATGACGCCCAAAGGCTAACCGGCCCCCGCTGCCTGTCTATGAGCAAATCTCCTCTCCCGTCGTTACCGGTCACCACCGCCTCCGAGGCCGAGACGCGCGCGCTGGGCCAGCGGTTGGCCGCAACGCTGACGCCGGGTGCCGTCGTTGCCCTGCATGGCGACCTTGGGGCTGGCAAGACGCAGCTCGCCAAGGGTCTGGCCGCCGGGTTGGGCGTGGATCCGGCCGCGGTAAGCAGCCCGACGTTCACGCTCATTCACGAATATGCGGGGACAGTGCCCGTCTACCATATGGACGGGTATCGTACGAGGCGGCCAGAGGAATTTCTGGCACTGGGCGTTGAGGAGTACCTGTATGGTGATGGCGTCTGCCTCATCGAGTGGCCCGAGCGCCTGGGCGATCTGCTGCCGCCCGATACGCTCCATCTGGAGCTGACGCACAAAGGGGGCGACACGCGGCACATCCGGCAGCGGAACGCTAATGCTGAATCGTCGAACGGATAGTGTAGTGTGTGAAACCTCTTGCCAGCCGTTCTTCCGCGTGAGATTTGCACTACTCTCCAATGTCATCCTGAGCCGCAAGGCGAAGGATCCCCCCTGCCTGCGCTGAGCACGAGGTC
>CAYFRR010000020.1:0-8777 GCA_964345505.1 uncultured Rhodothermales bacterium | reverse complement strand
GTCATCCTGAGCCGCAAGGCGAAGGATCCCCCCTGCCTGCGCTGAGCACGAGGTCGGGGCATGGGGGCCTGCTCAGGGTGACGTCGAGAGCAGAGGGTGCGTGCCGGCCTGCTCGCCGCTACACCACACCGGCCAGGAAGCGGAAGCGCCGAGCGTCGATGTGGTGACGATCCGGCTGTACCGGATCCAGGTTGTAGGCCCACTGGGGGTGCGTGCGTCCGATCATCGAGCGCTCGCTGTAGAAGTGACGCGTCTCCTTGGAAAAGGGGCGAAGGTCGTCTGGAGCATGGCGTACATGAAATGCGATGCTGAGCGTACGCCGCCAGCCGTCGGCCTTTCCGTACGGGGACAGGTTGAGGTAGTAGGCGCGGCGGGGGTGGTTGGGATTGAAGCCGCTAAATTGGTAGGGATCCAGCACTGCCCCGCGATAAGTGCTGCGCCCGCGGTAATTGGTTTCCACACGATTCCGAATCGTCCAGGCCACCAATTCCTGCTCGGCGGGCTGCTTCGATTCAGAGTAGATGGCCCGGGCCAGCCACAGCGTCTCCTCATCAATATGCTCTGGACGAATGTAGGAGATTTGCTCCGGGTTGGCCAGCGCGTCTTGCATCAGGACGCGCATGATCGCTGAGGAGTCGGCCTTCGAGAGGGCATCTGGTTCGTAGGCCATGCGCTCTTGCAGCGCACGCTCGGCTTCCCGCTCAGCCTCAGTTGGGGTATCAGACTGATACAGAAACAAGCCGGCGGAGAGCACGAGGGCGGCCAAAGGGCCGACGCCTGCAATGCGTAATTTCGTGCTCGTTGTAGCGTTGATCTTCATGCAACATACCATCTGTTCGACAACTTGTGAGCGGCTCACCGGCTCTGCCGAAGCAGGGGATGCGCCGTGGACAAAACGCAAATAACGTGTGCATCTTGTCCGTTTGTCATTTAGCCCGCACTACTGCACATTGTGATAGAAGTTGTAGAAGCACTGCAACTTGCTACTTTACACACCATTTCTTCGTATCTCATTTGCTTTCAGTTCACCGTACCTTAGAAAGGCGCTCCCAATTCCATTCTCGTCACATATAAGCATCTACCTAATTACCCAATGCGCCTATTAATTGATGAAAACATTCCGTGTGCAGTGGATGCTTTTGGTTCCCTGGGAACGGTACGTACGATGCCCGGGCGAGATATTACATCGGCGGCGGTGCGTGATGTCGATGTGTTGCTGGTCCGGAGCGTAACGCCCGTCGGGCCGGCCCTGCTGGACGGCAGCGAGGTGCAGTTTGTAGGGTCTGCAACCATCGGTACGGACCATGTGGACCAGGCGTACCTGCAGCGGCGCGGAATCGCGTTTGCTCATGCACCGGGCTCCAACGCGCGATCGGTCGTAGAATACGTATTGGCTGCTCTGTTGCACCTCACTACCAAAAGCGAAACGGCACTACGGGGCCGGACGGTCGGCATTGTCGGGTGTGGCAACATCGGGCAGCGCCTGGCCGATCGCCTCCCCGCGCTGGGCGTCCGTGTGCTCCGCAACGACCCGCCCCGCGCAGCGGCCGAGGGGCCGGCGGGCTTCGTGGGGCTGGAGGAGGTGCTGCGCATGGCGGACATCGTGACAACGCACGTGCCGCTTACTACCGCCGGCCCGCACCCTACGCACCACCTGTTCGATGCCGATACCCTTGCTGCCCTGCAGCCTGGCGCGTGGCTGATCAACAGCGCACGGGGGCCGGTGGTCGAAAACGCCGCCTTGGATGCCGCTCTGGCCCATGGCCCACCGGCCCGCGCCGTACTGGATGTATGGGAGGAGGAGCCCACGCCGCGCGTGTCGCTGCTTGCGCAGGTCGACCTCGCCACGCCGCACATCGCAGGCTATTCCTACGATGGCAAAGTGCGGGGCACGCAGATGCTCCACGATGCGCTCTGCGCCCACCTGGACCGTGCCCCGGTGTGGTCGAAGGAAGAGGTACTGGCGGTAGACCCCGAGGCCTTTACCCTTACACCGCCGGATCCGTCGCTGCCTGAGGCTGCGTACCTGCGCGCGCTCGTACGCCAGATGTACGACATCACAACCGACGATGCCGCGCTGCGCCAGCTGACCGCGCTGCCGGCGAGCGAGCAAGGAAGCTACTTTTCCAACCTGCGCAAGACGTACCGGCGGCGGCGCAGCTTCGTGCGGTACACGATAGCGGCTTCGTCCGTCCCGCCTGCCTACCGCACCGCCGTGGCGGAGGGCTTGGGCGTGCGGGTGGAGTGACGAGGCGCCGTCCGGTTACGTCCGGCAGTAACGTCCGGCAGTTTACGTCTTGGAGTTACGTCCGGTAGCCATACGACCGCAGAAAAGAGGAGCGGTCGCGCCAGTTTTCGCGCACCTTTACGTGCAGCTTGAGAAACACCGGGCGGCCCAGAAACGCCTCAATGTCCTTGCGCGCCGCGGTGCCCACCCCTTTCAGCGCGCGGCCGCCCTTCCCAATCAAGATGCCCTTCTGCGACTTGCGGGACACCACAATGTCGGCATGGATCAAGTCCTTGTCGTCGCTATCCGGGCGGGCTTCGTGGGAAATCACGTTTACTTGCACCGAATACGGAATCTCTTCCTGGTATTGCTGCAGGATCTTCTCGCGCACCATCTCGGCCACAAAGAAGCGCTCCGGATGCTCACTGATCATGTCCGGCGGGTAGAAGGGCGGGCCCTCCGGTAGGCGCTTGTCGATCTCTTGCATGAGCAGGTCGAGGTTGTCGCCCTCCAGCGCCGAGATGGGAATGATCTCCTCAAACGCGCGGGTCTCCGAGTACGCACTCACCAGCGGGATGGCCTGCTCCTGCTCAATCAGGTCCATCTTGTTGATGGCCAGGATGGCCTCCTTGTTCTCGATCTGTTCCAGGCTCAGGGTGTCCGGCACGCCCTGCGTGGCATCGGCCATGAAGATGGTCACGTCGGCATCGCGCACGGCGCCGCGCACGGCGTGCATCATCGACTCCTGTAGCTTGTAGCGGGGCCGGATAATGCCGGGCGTGTCGAGGAAAATGATCTGCCGCTCCTCATCGGAGAGGATGCCAAGCACGCGGTGCCGGGTGGTTTGTGGCTTATGCGTGACGATCGACAGCTTTCGCCCCATGAGGGCATTCAGGAGGGTGCTTTTGCCCACGTTTGGCTTACCAATGAGGGCGACGTAGCCACTGCGGTAGCCATCAGGAATCTGAAGGGGAGTGGAGGAGGTCATGAGTGGGCGGTAGGAGTGGAGGGGGCAGCAGGAGTTTTTACGAGGCGGTGCATGTCGCGTACGGCTTGCTCCATCCCCACGAGGATCGCCCGGGCTATGATGGCAAAGCCAACAGAGACTTCGGCTACGTGCGGGACGGTTTCGCGAAACAGGGCATAGTTGGTATAATCAAGGCCGTGGCCGGCGTGTACTTTGAGGCCGGCATCGTGGGCAATCAGTGCGCCCTCGGCCAGGCGCGCCGCTTCGCGTTGGCGCGCGGCGTAGGTGGGCGCGTTCGCATAGTCCCCGGTATGTAGTTCGAGTGTGTTCGCGCCGACCTCCGCCGCAGCCGTGATCTGCGCTGGATCTGGGTCTACGAAGAGCGCCACCTCTTCAATCTCGGCCTCCAGCAGCTGCTCCACAACCGGCCGGATGCGGTCGCCCTGCCCTACCACGTCCATGCCGCCTTCGGTCGTAACCTCCTCGCGCCGTTCAGGCACCAGCGTGGCCAGGGGCGGCTGCAGTTCGCAGCAGAGCGCCACAATTTCCGGATTTACCGACAGCTCAAAGTCGAGCTTCGACTGCACGGTCTCGTGCAGCAGCCGCACGTCGCGGTCGGTGATGTGGCGGCGGTCCTCCCGCAGGTGAAACACGATACCATCGGCGCCGGCCAGCTCGCAGAGCGCGGCCGCCTGAATAGGGTCTGGCATGGTCTCGCGTCGGGCGTTGCGGAGGGTGGCGACGTGGTCGATGTTGATGAGCAGGTTGGTCACGACGAAAACGGGCAGCAGGTGGTCGGGAAAGGGTAACGGCGAGGGGTACGGAACGCAGGAGCAACTCGTGCAGATGCGGCGTGTCTTAAGCTACATGTGCCCAGAACGTGTGCCACGCACGGGCCTGTTCACCGCCTGGATCAGATGAATAGGCGGAGTCTCTGACCTACTGCACCTTGCGGCCTTTGTTTTGCCCGTGGGGCCGCGGCCTTCCGGCGCTCGCTCGTGTTGCTGCACAGTTGCAATTCGCTGGGGCGCGCTGTACCTTCGATGCGTTACATGATTGTATAGGGGCGTTCGGCGCATACCCCTTCTCCCACAACCTACCTGACGTGCACCTCCATGGCATCCAGTAGCGATTACAAGCAGCTCGCCATCCAGTCTGTCCTGTTAGTTATCATCGTGCTGCTTTCCGTGTGGCTCTATCAGTCCATCACGGCGCCCTATGAGGCGGTAGAGCGCGCCGAGCGGCTCACGGAGGAGACGCGCGAACGTCTCGTTGATGTGCGCACGGTGCTGGATAATTACGCCCGGCGCCACGACGATCAGTACCCTCCCACGCTCGATTCGCTCATGCGCTGGGTAGCAAACGATTCGCTATTTCAGGCGCAGAAAGACAGCATCTTGCGGGAAGGCTACACCGTGGACTCGTTGGTCTTCTCGCCCCGGTCGGGCGAACGGTTCATGTACGCGGTGAACGACACGGCTCGCGTGCCTACGTATCTACTGGAGGACCCGAATACCCGAGATCACATCGGGACGCTCATGCAGGATGTCACGGAACGGGGCGCCACCAGTTGGGAGTAGGCCCCGCAGGTGACACGCCTGTCGTCGTTTTCGTAAGGGTGCGGAGCTGCTGCCAGCCGTGGCATGCGCAGTTCGTGCCTGTCTCTTTTTAAGGCTCTAAAGTGCTATGGCTTCTATCCATGCCGTCATTGAATTGGAGGCGGACGCGCTACGTTATGTGGCGTATGCGGACGCTCCCGAGGGGCCAGTGCTGGAACGACTTGGCAGCTTCGATTTCGCGTTCGACGTCCAGACGGTGCTCCTGGGGGATGAAGCGGCCGCTTCCACAGACATCATTACGGAAGCTGTAGCTGCCGCCTTTGGCGACCTTGCACTGGGTACAGTACAGGTCCTGCTACATCCCCCGGTGGCGCATTCATTTTTTGTACCTGTGCCATCTTCTGCTCGGGCCGACACGCGCGAGCGGCATCTGCGGCAGGAAGCTGGCCTGCTGCTCGGGGCCTCCAGTGGGCGCGGTCCGGTGCACGTGGAGGCTACGCAGGCCTACCGTACGGTGCAGCAGACGAAGGACCCCAGCCTCGACTGGCTCCACGCGGTGGCCATCCGCCAGCACGTGTACGAGCGGCTCGCTCCCATCGAAACGACCTTGGAGACCCCTATCCACGTGCGCGAGGCCGGCTCTGGGGTGGCGCACCTGCTGCAGGTGGCACGGCAGGCCGCCGAGGCGTCCGGCGAGCCATGGGTGGCCGTGGGCTGGTATCCGACGCACCTGACCTGCGTGGTGTCGCGGCCAGAGGGCGGGTACTTTGCGCACCATACCGACGCGGCGCCCCCTGCGGATGCAGGGTTTCTTGCCTCCACGCTGGTGCAACGCCTCGACCTCGCGCCGGCAGCCGTTGCACGCACGTACCTGTTTGGTCAAGTAGAAGACACCACGCCCTTCGAGACGCTGAAGGTTGCGTTTGGGGATGCCCCGCGCCTGTTGGACCCGCTGCCTATTCTGGACGTGCCGCAGGCAACCGATACGCCGGCCTTCAACCGGGCGCTCTATGCGCCGGCGCTCGGGTGTGCGGCCCATGCCGCAAGGGAAGAAGAGCGCTCAGGCGATGCCCACGTGCCGTCGGAGTGAGCCGGCGCCCGGCATACAGCTCCTACAACCGGTGCTGCAGTTGCGGCACGGTCGCGCGGCGCCAAGCCTCGAAGCGGTCCTCCTGGATGGCGGCACGCGCTTCCCGCATCACCCAGCGATACAGCGCCAGGTTTTGCAGCGTGGCGAGCTGCAGCGCCAGGATCTCGTTCGCTTTGAAGAGATGGCGCAGGTACGCCTTGCTGAACCGCTGTGAGGCGTAGCCGTCCAGCCCCGGATCGATCGGAGAGAGATCCTCCGTCCACCGCGCGTTGAGAATGTTCATCCGGCCCTGTGTGGTGAAGAGGGTGCCGTTGCGCGCGTTACGGGTGGGCATCACGCAGTCAAACATATCCACGCCCCGGGCGACGTTCTCGATCAGGTTGACTGGCGTCCCCACGCCCATCAGGTAGCGGGGCTTGTCGGCAGGCAAGATTTCGTTCACCACCTCAACCATGGCATACATCTGCGCCGCCGGCTCGCCTACCGAGAGGCCGCCGATGGCGTAGCCAGGAAAGTCCAGTGCCACGAGCCGCTCGGCCGACTCTCGACGGATCTCGGGATACACCACGCCCTGCACAATGCCAAAAAGGGCTTGCGCGTAGCCGTACAACGGCTCCGTTGCGTCGAAGTGGGTCCGCGCCCGAGCCGCCCAGCGCAGCGTCAACGCGTTCGACTCGCGCGCATACGCTTCCGACGCATCCCCCGGGGGGCACTCATCCAGCACCATCATGATGTCCGAGCCGATCGCCCGTTGAATATCGACCACCGATTCGGGCGTAAAGCTATGCGAGGAGCCGTCGATGTGGCTCTGGAAGGTGACGCCTTCCTCGCTCAGGTCACGCAGATCAGACAGGGAGAACACCTGGTAGCCGCCCGAGTCGGTCAGAATGGGACGCGGCCAGTGCATAAAGTGATGGAGTCCGCCGGCCGCCTGCAGCAGGTCAGTGCCCGGCCGCAGGTACAGGTGGTACGTGTTGCCGAGGATAATGGGAGCGTCGATATCGTCCAGCAGCTCGCGCGGCTGCACCGCCTTGACGCTGCCTACCGTCCCTACGGGCATGAACACGGGCGTGTCGATGGGGCCATGGGCCGTGAGCAACCGGCCGGCCCGGGCGTTGGAGGTGGCGTCGGTGTGCTGGAGGGTGAAGGTCATGCAGGTGGGGAAACATACAAGAACAAGCTGCTACGCAACGCCAGCTTCGCAGGAAAACCTCACGGACTGCCTACAGACTACCCCACGGGCCGGCCCACCATCGTCGCTCAGGTGGCGCCATTGAAGAGGTCCAGCTGCAGCTCTTTCCGGTAGGCCTTGTAGTAGGTCGCGAGCAGCGCCGTTGTGGGCACGGCAATCAGCAAGCCGAAGATACCCAGAAAGAACCCAAACACAAAGAGAGATAGCAAGATGAGCACCGGATGCAACCCCACCTGATAGCTTAGAATGTTGGGCGTGAGGATGCTCTGCTCTAACAGGTTTTGCCCGAGTAGGACGATCACTACGATGACCGTCTGGCTCAGCCACGGGTCTCCAAAGATGACAGTGAGGAAGATGCCCACAATAAACGTCAGGATGGCACCCAGCGTGGGGATCAGGTTGAGGATGCCGGCCAGCAGCCCGATGAGCAGGGCAAAGGGCACGCCGAAGAGGGTGAGCAAAATGGATACGTTGGTAGCTGCGATGGCGCCAATGAGCAACTGCCCGCGCAGGTACCGGCCCACGATGCTGCCCGTCTGCACGAGGTAGTCGCGTCGCCCGCCGAACGTAGGAAAGAGCCCGACCAGCGATCGCTTAATGAGAGGGTAGTCCTTCAGCGTGTAGAAGAGCAGCACCGGCGTGATGGACACCGTCACTACCGCCCCAAGGATGGAGCCGAGCTGGCGTAGGAACCCCTGGACGGCCGCCGGGATGCTGCTGGTAAGCCATGTCGTCTGGTTCTGAATGAGGATGGCAAGCTCTTGCACAAGCTCCTGCCGGTCCACCATGCCCGCTTCCTCCAGCCGGTCGATCAGCGGGGAGGTTTCGGCCCAGAGGCGGAGGCCCTCCAGGCTACGCATGATGCGGCTGCCCAGGGTTTCGAGTTCGTTCACAATAGTGGGTACCAGGAGCAGGATGACCATCGACACAACGCCCACCATCAGGGCCGTCACGCCCAGCGAGGAGGCCCAGCGGGGGACGCCCCGCCGGGCCTTCAGATAGCCCACGGCTGGGTCAAACAGGTAGGCCAGCAGGTACACCATCACAAACGGCAGCAGCACGATGCTCAAGCGGTCCAGTAACCAGACGCTCAACAGCAGCGCGCCAGCGGTCATGATGGAGCGGACGCTGGTGTAGGAGCGGAGGGGCCACAGCATGCACAGGCCAGCAGCCGCCAGTAGGGGCGGCGCCAAGACCTCCCGCACTTCGTACATCAGCACGAGAAAAACGACCACGCCGGCCGCGATCAACGCTGTTTCGAACGCCGTCAGCCGCTGGAAAATACCGGCCTCCTGGGCTTCTTGCGACGTCATAACTGATGCGTCGGCCTCAGCAGAACGGTCCGGCGCACCCGCTTCAGGCGGGCGGCTGGGCTGGGGCGTCTCTTCTTGTGGTGCGCGAGCCACGGGGAGGGCAGGGTGTGAACAGAAAAGGGAAAGAGACCACACCGCGGGATGCAACCGCGTCTGTACATCGGTTCGTAGGTCAGTACGAATATTCCCACACGAAGTTGACCTGCAGCCCCGTCTCTTCCCGGGCCAACCGCGCCAGCAGCCAGTCGTAGAGGGCATACTCCAGCTGGACGGAGGGCTCGTACGACTGCGTCTGCACGCTTTCGCTGGTGCGGGTGCTGCCCAGGCCGATGGGTTGCGTGACGGCCACAAAGAAGCGCCGGGTGACGAACTTACCCGCCGTGATGACGGTGCCCTGCCCGCGCGTCTGGTCAATCTCGATGACGTCCA
>CAYFRR010000019.1:0-28245 GCA_964345505.1 uncultured Rhodothermales bacterium | reverse complement strand
CCAAGCGAGTACATGCAGGGGTTTCAGCGAGATGACCTCACAGAGTACCAGCCCTCCGAGGCCACGCAAGTTAACTACACGCACTACACGTATGCCTTTCCCAATGAGCGCATTGGTTTTACGCTGAGCGGCAATTACATCGTGCGCGTCACCGAGCAAGGGGACGAGGAAGCTGTGCTCTTCGAGCGCGCCTTTTTTATCTCCGAGCAGGAGGGCAGCATCGATCTCCGGTTTGACCGAGTGCCAGTAGCCGGCTTCAACGGGCTTGCCCTCCAGCCGTTGGTGCGCGTTCGCCCGCCTCGCGACCTGCAAGGGCGGGTCTTTGATTTCACGGCGTGCTTCGTTCGCGACGGGCGCGTCGACCGTACGCGCTGTGCGGACCGGCCGCAGTTGATGGATCAACCGACCCTTCAGTTTGAGCTGGACCGGCGGCGTGGCTTTGCACCCGTCGGGGGGGATTACCGGCTGGACCTGCGGGCGCTGCGGACGACGCGCCAGATTGAAGCCATTGACCGCGCCCCCGTGCCCTTTCGGGTGCGCCTGGCGCCCGATCTGGCGCGTTTCCCAAATCCAGGCACCGAGGTGCCGCTGAACGGCCAGCCGGTAACCTCTCGTGTCCGTGATGTGCCCCGCCCTGAAACCAACGGCGCATACGTGCAGGCCACGTTCCAGTTTGTCCCACCGGAGGAGGAGCCCGTCAATGGCGAGGTCGTGCTGATTGGAAGCTTTAACAACTGGGCGGCAAACGCGCAGGCACCCGTGCTGACGTGGGACTCGGCACTGGGCCGATATGTGGGGGAAGCGCAACTCAAGCAGGGAGAGTACGAATACCGTTACGTGCAAGCTGGCGATCGTCAGCTCCGGAGCCTCGCCGAAGGCCTCCCCCCGCAACGCTCAAACGTCACCGCGTTCATCTATTATCGTGATCTCCAACGCAACACCGACCGCCTTATTGCCTTCACCGACGATCTCGTCCGTCCGTAACATATCCATGGCCGGGCCGGGTTGCGTTTGAAGCATCGATGTGGTTTGATGCACCCTGCAGGCAAGATGCACGCTCGTGCACCAGTTCCTTTCCTACTGATTTAATCCTACACCCCATGACTCTTGGTACCCATCTGCGTCTACCCGCACTTCTGCTTGCGACCGTCCTGCTTTTCGCAGGATGCGCGGGCACGCAGGAAGCGACAACCGACGCTCCACCCGAACCCGAAGAAGAAACGGAAGACACGCCGTATGAGCCCTACAGTGAGGTGATCACGGCAGACGCCGAAAGTGACGAAGGCCTGTTTACGAGTCATCGCATCGACGATAACCTGTTCTATGAGATCCCTGACTCGCTGCTCGGCAAAGAGATGCTGCTTGTGACGCGCATCGCCCAGACAGCCGACAACATTGGCTTCGGCGGTGAAAAGGCGAACGAGCAGGTGGTCCGCTGGGAACGCCAGTTCGATAAAGTGCTCCTGCGCGTGGCGCAGTACTCCAACGTGGCCGACCCGGACAAGCCCATCTATCAGGCGGTGCGCAATTCCAACTTTGAGCCGATCCTCATGTCGTTCGATATTGAGGCGTTGACAGAAGATAGCACTGGCGTCGTGATCGACGCGACGAGCCTGTACACCTCCGATGTGCCTGCCCTCGGTCTGCAGCAAGGCCGCCGTTCAGCATACAGCGTGCGTCGTCTGGACAGTGACCGGACGTACCTCGACTCGGTACGTAGCTTCCCCGAAAACATTGAGGTGCGGCATCTGCTCACGTACGAAGCCCAAAATCCGCCCTCGAATAGCTCTACCAACGCGATCTCGCTGATGATGAATCAGTCGATGGTATTGCTCCCGGCTGAGCCCATGCAGCGCCGTCTCGCCGACCAGCGCGTCGGCTTCTTCAGTATACAACAGGTGGATTTCGGCCGCGATGCACAGCGGGCGGTGGAACGCACGTACATCTCCCGCTGGCGCCTGGAGCCGAGCGACATGGAGGCCTTTGAACGCGGGGAGCTGGTGGAGCCGGTAGAGCCCATCGTGTACTACATCGACCCGGCCACGCCCGAGCAGTGGCGGCCCTACCTGAAGCAAGGGGTGGAAGACTGGAATGAAGCCTTCGAGGCCGCCGGTTTCAAAAACGCTATCATGGCCAAAGACCCACCCACGGCTGAGGAAGACCCGGAGTTTAGCCCGGAGGACATCCGCTACTCCACGATCCGCTACTTTGCGTCAGAGACGCAGAACGCCTACGGTCCGCGCACCGTAGACCCGCGCACAGGAGAGATCCTGGGCTCCGACATCGGGTGGTACCACAACGTCATGAATCTGCTGCGCGACTGGTACTTCGTCCAAACGGCTGCGGCGAACCCCGAGGCGCGGGGCGTCGAGTTTGAGGAGGACGTGATGGGCGAGCTGATCCGGTTTGTCTCTGCCCACGAGGTGGGCCACACCCTTGGTCTGCCCCACAACTGGGGCTCTGCCGTCGCTATCCCCGTGGATTCACTGCGCTCGCCGAGCTACACCGCAAACAACGGGACGGCGGCTTCCATCATGGACTACGCGCGCTTCAACTACGTGGCCCAGCCCGAAGATGGGGTTACGGACTTCATGGCCCGCCTCGGCCCGTATGACCTGTGGTCCGTAGAGTTCGGGTATCGCCCCCTCCCGGAGGCGTCCACACCGGACGAGGAGCGCCCCATCATCAACGAATGGATCAAGGAGCGCGCAGATGATCCGCTGTACTTCTACGGCCGGCAGACTGGCAACCCCATCGATCCGCGGGCGCAACGCGAGGCCCTGGGGGATGATACGGTAGAAGCCAGCCGCCTGGGCGTGGAAAACCTGAAGCGTATCTTGCCGAACATCGTTGAGTGGACGTACCGCGAAGGCGAAAACTTCGAGCAAGCCGGCGTGCTGTTCAACCGCCTGATTGGGCAATGGGACCTCTACATGGGCCATGTCGGACGGTACATTGGTGGGGTCTATGAGAACCACAAGACTTACGATCAGGACGGTGTAGTGTACGAGGTGGTCGATGCAGAGTATCAGCGAGAGGCCATGGACTTTCTCCAGACCCAGGTGTTTGATACGCCGACCTGGATGCTGGAGGAGGAACTGATTCAACGCCTCGAGCACGGAGGATTCATGGAGCGCATCCGCACCCGGCAGGCCCGCGTGCTCAGTCTGGTGATGCAACCGCAGCGGTTGGCCCGCTTGATTGAGGGCGAAGCGCGCCTGGGCGCCGACGCGTACAGTGCGCCGGCGATGCTGGCTGATCTGCGCGAGGGCATCTGGTATGAGCTCAGCCGCTCAGAAGCCATCGATCCCTTCCGCCGTAACCTGCAGCGCACGCACATCGACCGGCTTGGGGATCTGATGACGGCGGAGGTCGATTCGCCTCCGGCGCAGTTCCGTGCGTTCCTGGGCTTTACACCGGTGGATGTAGCACAGTCCGACATCCGGGCGTTTGTCCGCGGTGAACTGACGACGCTACGCTCCGACATCGAGCGCGCGGAGCGCCGCACGAGCGACCGCACCACGCAGTTGCACCTGCAGGACGCACTGGCACGCGTTAACGACATCCTCGACGGCGACGCGTAAGCTCTCGCCCATGCTGCGGGGATGTGCCACAGGCCGGTCGGATGCAGCTATCATGCATCCGACCGGCTTTTTTGTTAACTACATATCCGGAATAACCAACAGCCTCTGCTATGCTCTCAACCCTTGCTGCTACGGCGACGCCAACGTTTCGTACCCATGAAGAAAGTCTCGAACAGATACGCACGGCGTGCGACCATGCGACGGCGCCGGTGACGTTTTATGAGATCGGCACGAGCCGGGAGGGACGGCCGCTGGGCGGGGTCGTCCTTGGCGACGGGCCGCTCACGGTGAGTCTCATCGCAGGCGCGCACGCCGACGAACCGGTCGGCCCGGAGACACTGCGCACCCTCATCCTTGCAGCCTGCGACCCGGAAGCGCCCCTGATGGATCTTCTGCAGCGGGTCCGCTTCGTGACCGTGCCGCACATCAACCCTGATGGAGAGGCGCGCAACACGCCCTGGATGGACGCCTGGCCCTCTCTGTCAGCCTACCTCCAGCATCGGGTGCGGGAGAAGCCTGGGGATGACCTGGAATTTGGATTTCCAACCATGCGGCCCGAAAACCGAGCAGTGAGTCAATTCCTGCGGCGCCACGGGCCGATGGACCTCCACCTGAGCCTGCACGGAATGGGAATCTCCGAAGGGTTTTTCCTGCTGATTGAGCGGCACTGGGGCTTTCGCACCGAGGCCCTCCAGGAGGCGCTACGAGCCGAAGCAGAGCAGATGGAGCTCGGGCTCCATGACCACAATCGGAAAGGGGAGAAGGGCTTCTTCTACCTCGGGCCCGGATTCAACACGACGCCGGAGGGTACGGCCATGCGCACGTTCTTTCGGGCGCAGCACAACCCGGCGGAAGCCCGAAGCTTCCACCAAAGCTCCATGGAGTTCGTCCGGTCGCTCGGGGGCGATCCGCTCTGCATGGTCACCGAGCTGCCGCTGTTCCTGATCGCTCCGACAGCCGACGCGCCCGGCACCGATACGCCTGGCACCGATACGCCCGGGCATCCGGCTACGTATCTGGCGTGCCGCGAGGCCCTGGCGGAGCTTGCGCTGGAACGTACCGCAGCTCCCGCAGCCGCTCTCGACGAGGTGCGTTCAACGTACGGCTTGGCCCCGCTTCCGCTGCGGGAAGCGATTCGTTTGCAGTTGCTTGTGATCCAAGAGGGTATCACCAACACAGAAAAGCGCTTTCAATAGTTCAGTGATGTGAAGGAGGGATGAGCTTTCCGTTAAGCTTTTCGCATGGAAGCGCTTACCATCTGATCCAAAGTTGACGGCGTCCGGGATTATACCGGTTCTTGTGGTTCGACAGTGCGTGCAGCCCCACGGCACGCCTCCTTATTACACCTTGTCCTCTCTGCCCATGATCGAAAAAGACCTAAGCCCCGCTGGAAAGTCCATGCGCGTTCACTTCTCGCTGCCCGCTGAGGTAGCAGAAGAAAGTGTAGCCATTGTCGGCGACTTCAATGACTGGGATCCTGCAGCTGATCACATGGAGCTGCAACCTATCAACGGCATCTGGAAGAAACGCATCTCGTTTAAGCCTGGAACTGAAATTGAATTCAAGTACTGCGTCGACGGCGGTGACTGGCGCAACGACGAGGAGGCCGATGCCTATGTGCCGAACGAGCATGGCACGGAAAATAGTCTTCTCCACCTGTAGTAGCCTTCAAGTAGTGGCCTTCAAGTAGTAGTCTTCAAGCCGCCCCATTGGTTTGTTGGCACATTCGCTGCACCTTCTGCAAAACCGTAACCCCAGAGCGCGGAGCACAGCCCCCTGTGCTCCGCTTTTTTGATGATAGAGGCTTTTTTGATGATAGGGGAGCAGTGCCGTTCTGAGTCTACAGGTCACCCAAAAAGCAGTTGGACGACATACACGGCAAGCACCATCGCCGTGAAGTCGGCGATTAATCCAGCGGGTACCGCATGCCGGGTCTTTTGTACGTTGATAGCGCCGAAGTAGACGGCGATTACATAGAAGGTGGTCTCGGTAGAGCCAAACATGGTGGCAGCGATCTTTACGATCAGGGAATCCTCTCCGTAGGTGTTGATCAGATCGACCACCACCCCTGCCGATCCCGAGCCCGTCAACGGCCGGATGATGCCCATCGGGATGACTTCCGGCGGAATGTTGACCAGGCTGAGGACGGGACGTAGCCCCTCCACAAGAAACGTCATCGCCCCAGACGCTCGAAACATCCCAATGGCAAAGAGGATGGCTACGAGGTACGGAATAATCTGTACCGCCACCGTGAACCCCTCCTTGGCGCCCTCCACAAATTCCTCGTAGACGGGCACTTTTTTGTAGAGGCCATACAGGGGAAATCCCACGATGATGGCAGGCAGCACGAACACCGCCATCAACTCGATAATGTTGCGAAATGTCTCCATGCGAGGAGTATAGAATGAATCAGTGATTATGGGTGGTCGGAAGGGTCCGTCGGTGCCGGGTCATCCGATGCTTCTGCCTCTTCACCGCCCGCCTCGTGTGCCTCGGGCGAGACCACCGACCGGTTGGGGGCCGTCGCGCGGTAGCGGCGCATCTTGGAAAGCAGTTTGGCTGTGGCGATGGCCACGAGCAGGGAGCACCCGGTGACGATGATGATGCTGAAGATCAGCTCGTTGATCTGCAAGCCCATGATGGCGACGAGCAGAACGGGCGGGACGAGTTGCACGCTCGCCGTATTCATCGCCAGCAGCATCACCATATCATCGGTGGCGGTGTCGTCGCTCTCGTTGAGCTTATGGAGCTCTTCCATGGCCTTGATGCCCAGCGGCGTAGCGGCATTGCCCAGGCCCAGCATGTTAGCCGACAGGTTTAGGGCAATCACGCCGAGGGCCGGGTGATCTTTCGGCACCCCGGGAAAGAGGGGGCGCAGCACCGGGCGTACGAGCCGCACGATGATGCCGACCAGGCCCGACTTCTCGGCGATGCGCAACAGCCCCAGCCAGAGCGCCAGCGCGCCGATTAGTCCGATAATAATGTTGACAGCTGTCTCTGCGAAGTCGAAAGCGGCCTGCGTGATAGCCGTCATTTTGACGAAGCGGACAGGCTCAAACTGAAGCGCTGCCGAGACGGTGCGTCCGTTAGGGACGAAGTTTTGTACGACGGCCCGTAGTTCCTCATCGGAGCCCGCCGTTACCTCGCGGATGGTAGCCACCGGCTCGGGTAACGACGCTGACGCACCGAAGCGCACCTGCCGCCCATCCTGGGTCTGCACCAGCGTGCCGGCGTAAGAGCGCTCAGGCGCGGCGTCGGTGGCGTAGAAAGCCTGGTAGACCCCCGGGCGTATCCGAATTTCTACGGATTGGCGCCGGGCGTCTGTAGCGTACCCGTCAGGGAAGTGAAGCACGGCCGGCAGGGCAGCGTCATTGCGGTACCGGTCCTGTGCTATCTCCCGGGCATCGGTGGCCAGGGCAAACACCAGGCTAAACACGATTAGCCCAGCCCAGATGTAATTCAGCATGCCCACGCTGGTGGTCCTATAGCCCTGTTCAAAAATTGAGTGCCGCTGCTCAACATAGGAAGCAGCGAGGGAACGTGCGAGCGAAAATCCCACCTTCCCTCATGCGCGCCGATTCGGTCGCCTTGCAATCCCCGTCTTGCAACCAATACAAATGTGTGAAGGCCGCCCACTCGTGGCAGCCTGCGCATCATTCGATGGAAACGTCTGTTTTAGATGTTCCATCGATTATCAAAATAACCACACCGGTACTATGGGACTCAACGTCACCGAAAAACTTATCAAGTCGCACCTGGTGGAGGGCACGTTGGACGCTGGAGAGGAGATTTCCTTGACGATGGACCAGACGCTGACGCAAGACGCTACGGGTACCATGGTCATGCTGGAGTTCGAAGCTATGGGCGTTCCTCAGGTTCAGACAGAAGTGTCTGCGCAGTATGTGGATCACAACCTGATTCAGTCCGACTACAAGAATCCGGACGATCATCTGTTCTTGCGTAGTGCGTGCAAAAAGTACGGTGTACACTACAGCCGTCCCGGGAATGGCGTGAGTCACCCTGTGCACCAAGAGCGCTTTGGCGTGCCCGGCAAAACCCTGATTGGCTCGGATAGTCACACCCCGGCAGCGGGCGCCATCGGGATGCTGGCTATCGGAGCCGGTGGGCTGGATGTGGCAATGGCTATGGCCGGAGAGCCGTACACCATCCAGATGCCGGAAGTCTGGGGCGTAAAACTGACAGGCGAGCTGCCCGACTGGGTGAGCGCCAAAGACGTGATCCTGGAGATGCTGCGGCGCCATGATGTCGATGGAGGGGTCAACCGCATTATTGAATACTACGGCCCCGGCCTGGATGCCCTCAGCTGCATGGATCGCCATGTGATCGCTAACATGGGCACTGAGCTCGGCGCCACAAGCACCGTCTTCCCGTCAGATGACGAAGTGAAACGATTCCTGCGCTCGCAGGGGCGCGAGGAGGACTGGTCGGAGATCAAGGCCGATCCGGATGCAACCTACGACGTGCACGAGGAGATTCACCTCAACGATGTGGTGCCCATGATTGCCAAGCCGAGCAGCCCGGGCAACGTAGTACCCGTGCGCGAGGTGGAAGGGCAAGAGATTTATCAGTCGTACGTTGGCTCGTCCGCTAATCCAGGCTTCCGTGACTTCGCTGTGGCCGCCGACATCGTTGAGGGCAAGCAAGTGCACGATCGGGTCTCATTTGACGTGAACCCCACATCTCGTCAGATTCTGGAAAACCTGATGCACTCGGGCCACCTGCAGAAGCTCACACGGGCTGGCGCGCGGATCCATCAGGCGGGCTGCAACGGCTGCATCGGCATGGGCCAGGCGCCGGCAACCGGGCGCATCAGCGTGCGCACAGTGCCGCGCAACTTCCCCGGACGTTCCGGCACGAAGGAAGACGCTGTGTACCTCGTAAGCCCGGAGACGGCTGCGGCTTCGGCGCTCACCGGTAAGATCACAGACCCGCGTGATCTGGAAGAGATCTACGGGATGAGCTATCCGCACGTGCAAGAGCCCGAGGACATCATCATCAACGCGGAGCAGATCGTGGCGCCCGCGACCAATGGCGAGCGCGAGGAGGCGCTGGAGAAAGGCCCGAACGTCGTCTCACTGCCGTCCTTCGATCCGCTGCCCGAGTCCCTCACGGTACCCGTGTTGCTCAAGGTGGGCGATGACATCTCAACAGACGAGATCATGCCGGCCGGCTCGCGCATTCTCCCCTACCGCTCCAATATCCCGAAAATCTCGGAGTTTGTGTTTGAGGTCGTCGACGAGAGCTTCTTTGAACGCGCGATGGAGCGTCAGGACGAAGGCTTCGCGATCGTTGCAGGCACGAATTATGGCCAGGGCTCCAGCCGCGAGCACGCTGCCCTTGCCCCGCGTTGGTTGGGCACGCGGCTGAAGCTGGTGAAAAGCTTTGCCCGGATCCACCGGCAAAACCTCGCGAACTTCGGCATCCTTCCCCTCCTGTTTACCGACGAGTCGGACTTTAACCGCATCGAGGAAGGGGATACGCTGACGGTTGAAAACGTGCGGGTAGCCATCCAGTCGGGCGACCGGGTGAACGTCTATAACGAGACGAAGGACGAAACCTACACTGCGAAGCATGACCTCTCGTCGCGCGAGATCGAAATGCTACTGGAGGGCAGTCTTATTAATGTCGTAAAGCAGCGGTTTAACGGATAGAACGCCGGATGAGCCCATACGGTAGCAACGAAACCAGCGGGCGGGGGAACCCTCGCCCGTTTTTCGTTGGTACAGGCTGCACACCTGAGTCGCTGTATCCCTGCTGACCTCTATGTCCTCCGCCACTGCGCCTCCTGCCGTCCCGCGCCCGTACTACACGGGTGGCTTCTCAGGGACGCAGCGTAGGGCCGCGCAGGCCTTTTGGGACTGGTATACGGTCACGAACGAGGCGCCGTCCGTGTGGCAGCAGCACTCGACCGAGGCGCTCCGTACGCTAATCCTGGAGGAACGCCCGCTGCCCAACGTACCAGAAGCCGTTACCCGGGCGCTCTACCGGCATGCCGACGAGCAGAGCGTTCCGCTGGACGTGTTCGCGCAACAAATACGTAGCGCCGTAAGCCAGGGGGAAGAGCTCCGCTTCAACACGTACGATGAGCTTGAGCAGTTTATGCAGGACGGCGTCTGTCGCCTCGGCGAGGCGTTGATGCACGTGCTGGGCATGGCCAACCGGTTTCAGCTGCCGCACGCGCAAGCCTTTGCCCGGGCCCTGTTTCTCATCAGCCGCCTGATGCGCTTACCCCACGATGTGCACCGCGGTCGGCTCTTCATTCCGCTTGACGCGCTCGCGAACTATGGAATCGAAGAACACCGCCTGTTTCGTGGCGAGGTGAACGAGTCGCTGCGCCGCGTGCTGTGGCGGCTCACCGTGCGCGCCCGCGATGAGTTGGCGCAAGCTGAGCCGCTGGCCGCTGACCTCCCATGGCGCGCTCGGGGCACCTACAAACGGTACTGGATCGGTGGGTTGGATATTCTGGCCCGCATCGAGCGGCGCGACTTCGACGTGTGGTCTAATCCTATCCAGATCGGCCGGGTCGATCGATTCCGCATTCGCCTGCAATCGCTGTTCAGCCGCTCCGCCTTGACCGGTTAATCTCTTCGCATTTTTCTCTCTCCTTCTTCTTATGGCAACCTACAAAGACGCAGGCGTCGACATCGCCGCGGCCGACGAGACGGTCGACCGCATGAAACCGCTCGTCCGCGATACTTTCACGCCGGGAGTACTGACGGACATCGGCGCCTTCGGTGCGTTTTTTGAACCAGACTTCGGTGCATGCGACACGCCCGTACTCGTTTCCTCCGTGGACGGCGTCGGCACCAAGCTAAAAGTGGCCTTCCGGGCCGGGCGGCATGATACGGTGGGGGAGGACCTCGTGAACCACTGTGTGAATGACATTGCGGTGTGCGGCGCACAGCCGCTGTTCTTCCTGGACTATTTCTCTACCGGCACACTGGAGCCGGCCGTTGCGCTGGACGTGGTGCGTGGCTTTGCCCGGGGCTGCAAGGCCAACGGTTGTGCGCTGATCGGCGGGGAGACCGCGGAGATGCCGGATCTCTACCAGTCGGGCGAGTATGACCTCGCCGGGATGGTCGTGGGCATGGTCGATAAAGCACGCGTCGTGGATGGCCGCACCGTCAAAGAAGGAGACGTGCTGTTGGGGCTGGTGAGCACCGGGCTACATACGAATGGCTACTCGCTGGCCCGCCATGTGCTCTTCGAGCAGTTTTCGGTGGACGACCAGCCCGACGCTCTACACGGTGTTTCTGTCGGAGAGGCGTTGTTGGCTGTGCACCGGTCCTACCTGGAGCCCATCCAGGCGTTACACACGGAGGGGTGGACGGAGGCGCTGGTGCACGTTACCGGGGGCGGTATTCCGGGTAACACCGCCCGCGTAGTCCCCGACGGGCTGGTGGCAGCCGTCGACTATGCGGCCTGGGAACGTCCCGCCATCTTCGACCTGATTCAGAGCTTGGGCGATGTGCCGGAGGCCGACATGCGGCAGACGTTTAACCTGGGGATTGGCCTTATCGCCGTCGTGCGACCAGCAAACGTCCCTGCCGCGGTAAAGGCACTTGAAGCGCTGGGCGAGCAGCCCGTGCGGATGGGGCAGGTCCAGGCGGCCGCGTAGAGCCTGTGTTATCCCGCGCGATCGTGCGGATACATCAAGCCGGACGTTGCGTATGAACCCTGTGGTGGGAGCGCTTCCGCCGCAGGCCCCTCCAGATTCTTCATTCGATCGATATCTGCCTCATGCTGTCTCTTCTGCTCATCCTCGTGCTCAGCTACCTGATTGGCTCTATCCCATCGAGTGTATGGCTGGGCAAATTGGTCCACGGCGTCGACGTGCGGGACCACGGCAGTAACAATGCGGGTGCCACTAATGCCTTCCGTGTGTTAGGGTGGCAGGTGGGTGCCAGTGCGCTGGCGTTCGATATGGGGAAAGGTGCCTTTGCTGCCAGCGTGCTTGCACTGATCCGGGTGGATACGCTTCCTGCGCTTGGGGCCTGGGAGTTGGACACGGTCGTGGCGTTGCTTGCCGGGTTGGCAGCCATTCTGGGGCACATGTTTCCGCTGTATCTCGGGTTTGATGGAGGGAAAGGGGTGGCGACCACGGCTGGTGTCTTGTTGGCCATTACGCCGATCACGATGCTCATCGTGATGGCGATCTTCGTGGCGGTGCTGCTGCCCTCCGGGTATGTGTCGCTGGCCTCCATGCTAAGTGCTATTTCGTTTCCGGTGACCGCCGCCATCCAAAAATACGGATTTGGCGCTGACCTCGACCTCAGTATTCTACTCGTCGGTGTGTTGCTCGCGCTGGGCATTGTGTTTGCCCATCGGTCCAACATTAAGCGCTTGATGGCAGGGGAAGAGAACCAATTTCAGTCGTTCCGTCCGGCCAAGGGCATGATTGGGCGGGGCGAACTGGAACAGCAGTAGTTAGAGCAGCAGCAGCCGGGCGCTGCGGAGGGGTACCAGCGTGCCCTTAAGCGGGATCGTCCGGTATCTATGCATTAACCTGTGTATTAAACAGTAGAAATCGAGTGTTATGGTAACGACCGAGTCCGCAACATCGCCCCAGCAGGTCGCCGTCTTTGGGGCTGGCAGTTGGGGGACTGCCCTGGCCATGAGCCTGGTGGAGCAGGGGCACCGTACCACGCTGTGGGCCCGCCGCCCGGAGGCCGTCCAAGCTATGCGGGAGACGCGCCGCAACGCACCGTATTTGCCGGATGCCGAACTGCCCCCAGCATTGCGTCTCTCGCACAACTTGGAAACGGTAGCCGCGAACCACTCCCTCTGGGTGGTTGCCACGCCCTCCCACGCGGTGCGTCCGCTGGCTCAGCAGCTGGCACCCTATGCTGCCCCGGACACCATCGTCGTGTCGGTGGCCAAAGGCATCGAGAACGAGACGCTGCTAACAATGACCGATGTGCTGGCAGAGACGCTGCCCACGGTGCCCCCGCAACAACTGGTGGCCCTCTACGGGCCAAGCCACGCAGAGGAAGTCGCGAACCGCCGGCCGACCATGCTGGTGGCCGCGGCGCCATCAGCCGCCGTGGCGGAGGTGGTGCAGCAGGTCTTTATGTCGCCACGCCTGCGCGTCTATGCTAACGATGACGTGCGGGGCGTCGAGATCGGGGGCTCGGTCAAAAATGTATTGGCCATTGCCGCTGGCATTGGCGACGGAATCGGATACGGCGACAATGCCAAAGCCGCGCTCATCACCCGAGGCATCGCGGAAATCCAGCGGCTCGGGATCGCGCTGGGCGCGCAGTCCCGGACCTTCACCGGCCTTACCGGGATGGGAGACCTTGTCGTCACGTGCATGAGCAGCCACAGCCGCAATCGGCATGTGGGCGAGCAGATCGGCCGCGGCCATGCGCTGGAGGACATTACGAGCAACATGCAGATGGTCGCCGAAGGCGTTCGCACCACGGAGTCCACCTACCAACTGGCGCAACGGGAAAACATCGAGATGCCCATTACAGAAGCCGTGCATGCGGTGCTGTTCGAGCAGAAAGATCCGACGGTGGCCGTGGAGGAACTCATGACGCGCAGCGCCAAGCATGAGGACTGGTTGCCGGACGAGCTGCAGCAGGCCGTAGGCAATGCGCCGCAATAGGTCTGGCGCTCGCAGGCACAACGGGCGGGAAGTCCGAAGGAGGGAGCAATGCCAGGGATTACCTCGTACGAACCCTCTGTTTTAACTGCAAATGCCCTGTGCTGGAAAAGCACAGCGCCTCACTCATTAGCTCTGGAGGTATCGTGCGTGCCATCCGCTGACTGATCGCCAGACCTTCGCGTTTCCATCTCTCAAGCACGATCGTCCTGCATGTCCCGATTGCCTGAACACCAGCGTCGCGTGGTCTCCGACTTTTCCATGCGCGACCTGGCGCAACTGGTTGCTCTCGGCGAGAGCACACATCTCGAATTTAAACGGCGCGTTCCACGGCCCGCCCGGATCGCCAAAGAAGTGATCGCTCTGGCCAACACGCACGGCGGGCGCCTGCTGCTGGGCGTGACCGATAGCGGCCGGCTGGTTGGTGTGCGTGATGCTGAGGAGGAGCAGTTTGCCCTGCGCCGTGCGCTCGACACGCTGTGCGAGCCGCCCGTTCGGTTCTCCACCGAGCTTACGGCCGTAGAGGACGGGCGCTTCGTCATCATTGTAAACGTGCCGCAGAGCACAACGAAGCCGCACTATTTGTTACCCACCGCGCCTGGTGGCGACCGTGTGGCCTATGTACGCATCCGGGATATGAGTGTAGAGGCGAGCCCTGAAGCCGTAGCGCTCATGGAGGCAGAGACGACCCCGAATGGCGTGGCGTTTGAGTTTGGAGAGAAGGAGAAGCTCCTCATGCGCTACCTCGACTCGTACGGGCATATTACCGTTGATCAGTTCGCCAGCATGGCCGACCTCTCCCTGCAGATGGCCTCCAAAACGTTGATTCTGCTGACGCGCGCCAGCGTCTTGAAATTCCATCAGGATGAGCGTCAGGATTACTTTACGATGGCCATGTAACCTCCGGAGCGCTCCTGTTTTTGGAGGCAGGCCGGTGCACGCAACCTTGCTTCGTCACCTCGGGTTGTGTTTCACCTGATCGATCGTTTAGATTGCATTTGTGCGCTGAACCCGTTATTGCAAAATATCCATGTCCCTGATTGAAACCATCCCGCTTCACGAAACCACACGTGAGCGGTACCTCAACTACGCATTGTCCGTTATTACGAGCCGGGCACTGCCCGACATTCGGGATGGCCTCAAGCCAGTGCAACGGCGCATCTTGTATGCTATGTTTGCCAACCTCCGGCTCTACCCGGATGGCCGGTTTCGCAAGAGCGCTACCGTGGTGGGCGAGGTGATGGGGAAGTACCATCCGCACGGCGACTCCGCCATTTACGATGCGATGGTGCGAATGGCGCAAGACTTTTCGTTACGGGCTCCGCTGGTGGATGGGCACGGCAACTACGGCTCGCTGGATGGTGATAGCCCGGCCGCCATGCGCTACACCGAGGCCAAACTGCAGCCGCTGGCGATGGAGCTGCTGGAAGAAATCCGGCAGGATACCGTGGCCTTTCGTGCCAACTTCGACGGCACCATCTTCGAACCCGTGGTGCTGCCGGCCCGGGTGCCTAACCTGCTCATCAATGGCGCAAGCGGCATTGCAGTGGGCATGGCCACCAACATGCCGCCGCATAACCTGCGGGAAGTGATCGACGCGTGCATCCACATGATCGATCATCCGAACGCCCGCCTGGAGACGCTGCTGGAGCATCACATCAAGGGCCCGGACTTCCCTACCAGCGGCATCGTCCTGAACACGCCGGAGGAGCTGGCGGCGATTTACGAGAATGGGGAGGGGCGCATCGAACTCCGGGGCCGGTACGTGATGGAAGGGAAGACGACCATCGTCATCACGTCGGTGCCGTATATGGTGAACAAGGCGGATCTGGTAGAAAAAATCGCCGACCACATTGCGGATGAGAACGTGCCGCAGCTGTCGAATGTGCGAGACGAGTCGACAGATGAGGTCCGCATCGTGCTCGACTTAAAGCGCGGCTCAAACGCGCAGGCGGCCATGGCATACCTCTTCAAGCACACGCCGCTGCAGACGCGTTTTCACGTCAACATGACGTGCCTGGTGCCAACGGACAATCCGGAAGTGGCGGCGCCGCGGAAGGTCGACCTGCAAACTATCATCCAGCACTTTCTTGCGTTCCGCCTGGAGGTGGTGACGAAGCGGTTGGAGTACGAGCTGGCCCAGCTGGAGAAACGCATCCACATCCTGCGTGGATTTGCCATCATCTTCGATGCGCTTGATGAAGCCATTCGGATCATCCGGTCCTCGCGCAACAAGCAGGATGCGGCGCAGCGCCTGATGCACCGGTTTCAGCTGGATGAGGCGCAGACCGATGCCATCCTGGAGATCAAGCTATACCGCCTCTCGCAGATGGAAATTGAGGCGATTCAGGCCGAGCTGGATGAGAAAGAGGCCCGGGCCGCTGAGATCCGCGCGCTACTGAGCGACGAGGCCGCGCGGTGGACGCTGGTCCGAGATGAGCTGAAGGAGGTCAAAAAGACCTACAAAGAAGAGCGCCGGACCGCAATCGACGGGCCAGACGAGGTGCTGGAGTACACGGCTGAGGACTACATCATCGATGAAGATGTGTACGTCATCGTAACGCGCGACGGCTGGGTGAAGCGCCAGGGGTCGTATACGGCGCTGGACTCGATTCGCGTGCGCGACGGCGATGCTGTGGGCTGGGTGCTCGGCGGGTCCACGCGGGCCACTGTCGGCTTTTTCTCGAACCACGGCAAGGCCTACACCACACGTATCGACGAGCTGCCGAGCACCACCGGCTACGGCGACCCCATTCAGAAACTCTTCGACTTCGATGATGGGGAGCGCATCGTCGGCGTGGTCTGCTTCGACGAGCGCGTGCTGCCCCAGCCTGAGCCCGATCCGGAGGTGCAGCCCAAGCTCTTCGAAAACGGCGCGCCCGATCCTGAGGAGCTCGATCCCTATGTTGTCGCCATCTCACGGCACGGACAGGCGGTGCGCTTTACCATTGACGGCTACGACGACCCCTCCACGCGTACCGGGCGTACCTTCATGAAGCTGGACGGCGATGATGCCGTCGCGATGGCCAAGGTGGCGGCCGGGCACGAAAACGTGTGCCTCGCCTCTCGCGTCGGGCATGTGCTCATCTTTCCCGTACATCAAATTTCCGTGTACAAAGGCGCCGCCAAGGGCGTCATCGCGATCCGGCTGGAGGAAGGCGACCGCCTCTTGGGCGCGACGCTGTCCACCGCGGCGCGGGATGGCCTGGAGGTGGAGACCAACCGCGGCCGTCGCGAAATTGTGCGCACCACCAAGTTCGAGGTGGCCAACCGTGGCAACAAGGGACGGCTCATCATCAAGCGGGGTCACCTGGCAGAGGTATTCCCTGAATCCGAGGAACGCCCGCTGTAGCGGTACGCGTCCCGTGCACCCTATGTTGACTTATCCGAATTTCTGTAGCGCATGCCTGATTTAAGTACGTACACCGGCAAAGACATCCAAGTGCTGGAGGGCCTGGAGCCCGTCCGGCGCCGCCCCGGCATGTACATTGGCGGCACCGGGAAGCCTGGGCTGCACCATCTGCTCTGGGAGATCGTCGACAACGCGGTAGACGAAGCGGTGAACGGCCACGCCTCGTCCATCGACGTTACCATCCACAAGGATGGGCAGAGCGCCACGGTGAGCGATAACGGCCGCGGCATCCCCATCGACATGCATCCCGAGCGCAAGGTGCCGACGCTGCAACTCATCCTGACCACCCTGCACGCTGGCGGTAAGTTCGACCACACCAACTACATCACCTCCGGTGGGCTGCACGGCGTCGGGGCCTCCGTCGTCAACGCCCTGTCCTCGGAGATGGTGGCCACCGTGCGGCGCGACGGCAACACGTACGAGCAGCGCTTCGCCCGCGGCGCGCCCGCTACTAAGCTGAAGAAGGTGAGCAACAGCACCCGCGGCACCGGCACCACGATTTTCTTCCGCCCCGATGCTGACATCTTCGAGACGACCACGTTTGATACCGCGTGGATTAAGGAACAGCTGGAGGTCAAGACCTACCTCAACCGCAACCTGAAGATCATCTTTCGAGAGGAGGCCAAAGGGGAGCGCATTGAGTATCAACATGAGGGGGGGATTGCAGAGTACCTGGAGGCGCTGGTGAAGCAGAAGGAGGCCCGGCCGATCCACGACGACGTGTTCATGGTCGCCCAGGAAGAACTGCGCGATGATGCCCGCATCGAGATTGCGCTGCAGTGGACCGAGGCGCCGTCAGAGACGGTCAAGTCCTTCGTCAATGGCATTCCCACGAAAGACGGCGGTACGCACGAGCAGGGCTTCCGGGACGCGGTACGTAGCGCTGTGCGCGCCTACATGGACACGCACGACCTCCTGCCGCGCGGGCTGGACATCGCCGCTGAGGATATCCGCGAAGGGCTGGTAGCGATTGTGAACCTCTTTCTGGTGGACCCGCAGTTTCAGGGCCAGACGAAGGAAAAGTTGAACAACCCGGCGGCCCGCTCGCTCATCGTGAGTGCGGTGCGGCTGGACCTCGAGCAATACTTGAACAGCCACGGCAGCACCGGCGATGCGATTGCCGCCCGTGTCATCCAGGCAGCCAAGGCGCGGCAGGCCAGCCGGGCCGCGGCCCGGTCGGCCCGGTCGAAGGGCAGCCGCAGCCGCAAGCTGAACCTGCCGGGCAAGCTCGCCGACTGCTCGTCGAAGGATCCCGCAGCCTCGGAGCTGTTCATCGTCGAGGGCGATTCGGCCGGAGGCTCGGCCAAGCAGGGGCGGGACCGCCGTTCGCAGGCGGTGTTGCCGCTGCGGGGAAAAGTGCTGAACGCCGAGCAGGCCACCGTGAAGAAAGTGCAAGCCAACAAGGAGCTGTCGAACGTGGTGCAGGCGCTGGGTTGCGGGCTGGGGCAGGATCTTGACCTGAGCCTGCTGCGCTACCATAAGATCATCCTGCTGATGGACGCCGACTCGGACGGCCATCACATTGCCACGCTGCTGCTCACGTTCCTCTACCGCTACATGCGGCCGCTGATCGATGAGGGCCACGTCTTCCTTGCGCAGCCCCCGCTGTACCGCCTCGATGCTGGCAAGGAGACGTACTGGGCGCTGGATGATAGCGATCGCGAGCGGATCACGCAGGAGCTTCGCGGGCGACGGTCGAACATCAAGATTGACGTGCAGCGCTTCAAGGGGCTTGGCGAGATGATGCCGAAGACGCTGAAGGAGACCACGCTGGACCCGGACCGGCGGCGCCTGCTGCAGGTGGCCATCCCTGACACGCAGCGCACCGAGACTGAGAACCTCATCAGCGACCTGATGGGGAAAGATGCCTCGGCGCGCTACCGGTTCATCATGGAGCACGCTGCGGAGGTGGAGGCGTTGGACTTATGATGCGCTGGGGGTGATGCGCCGGGGGCCAGCGCTCAGGCCAGCGCGACCTCCACGAGCAGGACCCCCGCGATCAGCACAAACAATCCGCCCATCACCAACTCGAGCGTCCGATCAGGAATGCGACGCGCTACGATAGGGCCCAATTGCCCACCAATCAGCACGCCCGGCACGGTGTAGAGTAGCAGGCCGCCCACCGTGGCCAGCGTTTCGGGGCCTGCCTGAGCAAACTGAGCGACATGACTCACGCTGGCCGTCAGCGCGGTCACCGCAACGATGAATACGCTGGTAGCCACGGCTACCCCACTCGGAATGCGGCAGCGCTGGAGAAAGAGGTAGCCGTTCAACTCGCCCAGTCCGGTGGACAGCATCCCGATAAAGGTGCCGCCGACGCCGCCGGCCAATAGGCCTTCAATCTTGTTAAAGATGCTGTAGCAGATGCGCTCGCCGTCAGCGGTGACCAAGCAGCGCTCCGCGCGTTCGGGCCCTTGCCGCGCCTGCGCATCCAGCGTCTGCTTCGTATCCTCATCGGGCGACCGAAGGAAGCTAAACGCAACAGCCACCAGCCCCATGCCAAGGATCGCCTTCAACACGTCATCCGCAATATAATGAGCCGCCCAGGTCCCAAACAGCGCCGCAGGCACGCTGATGGCCAGGATCTGTGCCCCCATGTGGTAGTCAATGAGTCGCCGCTTGTAGTACGCAAACAGGCCGCTGCTAAATCCAAAGACCTCCGTCACGAGACCCGTACCGATGGCCGTCGTAGGATCCAGTCCCAGGACGAGAATAAAGAACGGAGAGAAAAACGTCGCCCCCTCGACGCCGGAGCCCATCGCAATGGTGGCGATGAGGATGGCCACAGGAAGCATGTACCAGAATTCGAACAGCATAGCAGCGGGAGTCGGAGCCACAATTAGGGCTCGGTACGTGGCTGCGGTGCACCAGGTGTTACGCCTGACCCTGCCCTACCTCTTGCCGAACTGCCGCTCTCCCGTATGACGAATCAAATCGCACGATATGCAGCCCGGCTATACCTGTCCATGGTATGGCTCGTGGGGGCCGTTCTTCTTGCCGGGGCATGTACGTCTACCCCGGAGCCTGAAGCAGACCCTCCACGTGCTATTCTGGATTCCGGGGGGCCGTTGCCCTATGCCCAAGCCGCGTACAACGTGTATCACTATGCGCTGGCCCTGACCGTTGACCCTGACGAACGCACGATCGATGGACACGCAGACATCCACGCGGGCATCACGCATCCGCTGGATCAGTTCGTGCTCGACCTGGACACCACATTTACCGTCACCGCGGTGGAGCTGAAGCGGGCCGGCGGGTGGCAGCGGCTTTCGTATGCGCGGCGCGATGGCCAGGTAGCGGCCGCTTTTCCTCAGATGCAGCAGCCGGGCGACACCGTACAGGTCCGGGTGCACTATGGCGGGGCTCCCCGGGAAGCGCCGAATCCCCCGTGGGACGGTGGCTTTACCTGGGCCGAGACGCCAGACGGGGCCCCGTGGATCGCCACGTCTGTGCAGACCAACGGGGCTGACCTCTGGTGGCCCGTAAAGGACCATCCGGCGGACAAGCCCGACTCTGTAGCGCTGGCCGTCCGTGTCCCCGATGGCTTGACGGTGGCCTCCAACGGCGTTCTGGAGTCCACCCGCTCCCATACCGACGGTACAGCGACCTTTCGCTGGGTCACGCGCCAGCCCATCGCGCCGTATAACGTCGCCCTCAACATTGCGCCCTACGAGGTGCTGGAGGATCGATTTGAGAGCATTGGTGGCGAGACGGTGCCGCTGTATTTCTATACGCTGCCGGGCCGTGCCATGGATGCTGCCCAATTGCTTGAGCAGGCCAAGGAGCATCTCGACTTTTATGAGCGGATGCTTGGGCCTTATCCTTTCCGGGCGGAGAAGTATGGCATCGCGCACACGCCCTTTTTAGGCATGGAGCACCAGACGATCATCGCGTACGGCGACGAGTTTTTAGATGGGGCGCACGGGTTTGATTGGATCCACCACCACGAACTGGGCCACGAGTGGTGGGGCAATATGGTGACGGCTGCTGACTGGCGCGACTTCTGGATTCATGAAGGCTTCTGCACTTACATGCAGGCGCTATACGCAGAGGCTATGGGCGGACCTGAATCGTACCGGAGCGAACTTGCTGGTTATCGGGAGCAGCTGCGAAACGAGCGGCCGCTGGCCCCCCGGAGCCCGCGTAGCACGGCTGGTATTTACTTTACGGACGGGCCCGGGAGCGCATCTAATCACGACATCTACTACAAAGGCGCTTGGGTGCTGCACACGCTCCGCTGGGTGATGGGCGACGCCGCATTCTTTGACGCTCTCCGGGCCTTTGCCTATCCGACCGAGGCACACCGCACCGCTACAGACGGGTCGCAAAGCCGATTCGCGACCACGGATGATTTCCTCACGATCGTAAACGCACACGCCGGTGCAGACTTCTCCTGGTTTTTCGAGACCTACCTGCGCCAGCCAGCCTTACCCAGACTGTCTACGGAGCGGGAGGGGGCTACGCTCACCCTGCGTTGGGACCAGCCTGCCGGCGTGCCGGTGGAGGTGCCCATCGAAGTGGAGGTCAACGGAGAACGGCGGCGTGTGGCCATGGACCAGGGCACCGGGACGGTGTCGCTACCACCAGGGGCGGATGTCATGATTGATCCCGATAGCTGGCTCCTGCGCTGAGCATAGCCAGTTGATTTCAGTGGGTTTGAGGGATGGAAGGGTTCGCGCATACTGAAAGCGCTTTCATTCAAGCTGTGGATTTCCTATGTTCTATTAACGTGAACGTTACATTGACAACCAATAGAGGTGCACTATGTGGATACGCGTCGTTGGGTTTTGTCTGATATGTATTGCGTTAACACTTGTAGGATGTGAGACGGCGGAGAACGATAGTCCGCTCGCCGGGGCATGGGAGCTGCGAGAGGCGACGTACACCACCCCGGATACATCCATGGCGATGGAAGCGTCCATGGTTAAATTGTTGACAGCCTCTCATTTTGCGTTTGGGCGCCAAGGCGAGGAGGGGCCGTTTGCAGGCGGGGGGCGCTACGAGTATGACGGAGAGACGTACACGGAAATTGTGGAGTACCACATCGACTCGGAGGCCCTTGACGAAACGCTGACCTTTGAAGTCGAGCTGGAGGGCGACTCCATCTGGGTCCACCGCGGTAGCGTGGGCGAGAACCTGCAGTTGGAGGAGGTGTGGCACCGCATCGAATAGATGTGTACGTGCTCGCCTCGGTCTGCTGCTGGTAGCGTGTGCTACGTGAAGCTTATGAAAGAAGGCGCAGATCGTCTGATCTCGTGCGTGTCCTTTCCGTACGCTCGGTGTTTTTCACCAACCCGAGATGTACGTAATGGATGTTGCGATTGTAGGCTGTGGATTTATTGCGCAGGCGTATGCTGAGGCGCTGGCCGCGGCGCCAGGCGTGCGGCTGACGGCCACGATGGATCTTGCAGAAGAACGGGCAGAGGCCTTGGCCGCTGCGTATGATGCGGAGGCCTACGCCTCGCTGGACGCGCTCCTGGAGCACGCGACCGCTCCCCTGATCGTGAACCTCACCATTCATCATGCGCACGCAGAGGTCACACGGGCCTGCCTGAAGGCCGGGCGGCATGTCTTCAGCGAGAAGCCGTTGGCCCTGTCCGCCGCGGAAGCGCATGCCCTGGTGGACCTGGCTGCCGCGGAGGGGCTGCACCTTGGCGCAGCGCCCGCCGCCAGCCTTTTTGGCGATGCGCAGCAGCTTGCGTGGCGCTACCTGCGCGAGGACCGGCTCGGGCCGGTGCGCATGGTATATGCCGATGCCAATCTTGGCCGCGTGCCAGAGTGGAACGCGAACCCTGAGCCGTTCCTCCGCATCGGGCCGCTGCTGGACGGCGCGGTCTATCCCCTTACGCTGCTCACTGCTTGGCTGGGGCCGGTCGTAGCGGTCGAAGCCGCGCATCAGGCCCGGCTGAACCCGGACTTCGAGCGGGACGGAGAGCGCGTCGCCATCGATACGCCCGACCACCACACCGCGATGCTTCAGTTTACCAACGGCGCGCGGGCCCGGCTGACGGCCAGCTTCTTCGTGCCGCACCAAACGCAGCACTTCAACAGCCTGGAGTTTCATGGAGACAAAGGCTCGCTGTACCTCCGCAATGCCGGTGACTTGGCGTGGATGGGCGATGGCGGAGACCTGAAGTTTGCGCGGCTTGGCGACCCATATCAGCCGCTGGCGTTGCCCAAATCAGGCGAGTCGTTTTCCTATGCGACGCCCATCGTCGATATGGCGGAGGCCATCGCCGACGGCCGGGCCCCGGTGGCCAATGGCCGACAGGCAGCGCATGTCGTTGAGATCGTGGAGGCTATCGAATCGGTGGCCGCCACGGGGCAACCTCAAGCCTTAGAATCCGAGGTTGAGGCGCCGGCCCCGCGCGCCTGGGCCGCAGGGGCGGTGCCCGGCCACGCGTTCGGCGAGGCGCCGGCCGTTCCTGCAGTTGGGTTCGGGTGCTCGCGGTACCGGGGCGGCACCACCTACGTGGATCTGGAACGCCCGATCGAGCAGGCATTGGATGCCGGATGCCGGCTCCTTGACCTGGCCGAGCTGTACGGCACGGAGGCCCTGGTCGGGGATATACTGCAGCGACGTGGTAGCCCCCGGCGGCAGGATATGTACTTGGTCGGGAAAGTCTGGAATACGAATCATGCCTACGACGCTGTGCTGGCCGCATGCCGACAGTCATTGGATGCGCTGGGTATCGACACGTTTGATTGCTACATGATGCACTGGCCGGATGCATGGGCGCACCAGGGCCCGCTGGGTGACCTCTCAACCCGTTCGCATGAGGAGGCGCAGGCGCTGACGTTTCCGACAGACGACACTGGTGACCTCCTCGCCTCGGAGGTACCGTTGGAGGAGACCTGGCGTGCCATGGAAGCGGTGGTAGACCGCGGATGGACGCATACGCTCGGCATCAGTAACTTCGACGAGGAGCAGCTTGCCCGGGTTGTAGCGTTGGCCACCACACCGCCGCGGATCCATCAGTTCGAGCGGCATCCGTATCGGCCCAACCACGCCCTGGTAGAGGCCACACGTCGCCATGGCCTGATCCCGATGGCCCACTCACCACTCTCTGCGGAGGGGCTGCTGCAGGAGCCGATACTTCGCGACATCGCGCAGCGGCACGCCGTGAGCCCGGCCCAGGTGGTCCTCCGGTGGAACGTGCAACAGGACATCATTCCCATACCATCCAGCACCAACGCGGCGCACATTGCAGCCAACTTGAATATCTTTGCGTTTGAACTCTCCAGCGACGAGATCCAGGCGATTGATGCCCTGGCCAAAGACAGGTAGGATTGTGCTTGCCCTTCCGATCTCATTCGGCCTGACCCGTCACAGCTGCGACCAGCGCCGGGGTCACGTCGGTGATGGCCTTGGCCTCGGCGAAGTTCGCTGCGCCGGACCCCCATGCCAGTAGCGGGACCGGATTCCGCGTGTGTGTTTTGATGGAAAGGTCCTCCAGGTTGCCATGATCGCTGCACAGAGCGAGCAAATCTCTTGTGGGATCAAGGGCTTCCAAGAGGGCACCCACGAATTGATCCACATCTTGGAGGACGCGATGAGCCCGTTCGGCATCACGGGCATGCCCAGCCTTGTCGGTCAGAAAATATTCGAAGACGGTGCATGCATGTTCAGATGCAATGGCGGCCAGTTGCTCCCCGGCCGCCGTGGGCGTGCGTAAGGGGACGTCCAATCCCAAGTCTTCGCGCCAGGCATGCCCTGTGAGGTCGGCTGTGAGGGCATCGCCGGTGCGCACATCAGCCTCGGTGCGGATGCGCACGTCAGCGTCCAGGCAACACCGCGTGGTGACCGTCCAACGGTTACGGCGGGCCGCATAGCTAAAGAAGCGGTCAGGGTACCCATTGGCGAATGCAGCCGGCTCCTCGAACGGGACGTCCAGCCGCTGAATCCGAGCGAACAGGTTATGCTGCCGTAGCGCATCGCGGGTTTGTGAATGCGGATACGGGCCGTAATGCCGCCCCGCCAGCTTCGGACCGTTTTTGCCCGAGAAGAGGGCTGCCTGGCCCGTCCCACTCTGGGGGAGGCCCGGCACGCCCAGGGTAGCATCGACAGCTGTGACGGTCATGTGGTCGTCGAAGCGGGGCTGAAGGGCATCGGTCCACCGCTGTCCGCCGGCGAGGCGCTGTAGGGCGGGCCACTCGGCATCCAGCGGATTCTGCAAACCGGCGGGGCCAAGCCCGATGCCATCCACAAACACAAAAATGACGGCCATGTGAGGACATAGGTCGGATTAAGAATCGTCGGCCGCAGGAGATGAAGGATCGAGCAGCGTGGCAATCGCATCCAAAGGGGCACGATCGAGCGGGGTGCCGTCGATGTACACGCGTGCCTTGTGCTGCATGGCCCGGTCGATAACCTGCCGAACTAACGTGTCGTAGCCCACAAAAAGGGGCGGTACCTGGATCACCGAAAGCCCCGGGCCCACGATGGTAAGCATATCATCCGCCACGTTGACGTAGGCCACAGCGCTCCACGGAATAGTGGTGGACTGCCGCACGTAATCACTGCCCGTGACCTCTGTGGGGCTGACGCGAAGGTACCACACAATGCGGCGGAGCGCGTGCAGGCGTCGCCCAATCCATCCGCCCGTGAGCAACCAGCCGAGGGCCAGCAGCATGAGCACCAGCGGCTGTGAGAGGATATCGAACGCCCCGAGCGCGAGCAGTGCTCCTGACATCGTCACCATACCCACGCCCCAGGCAGATACCCGCGCCGCACGCTGACGCATGATGCGGAGGGCCGCCTCGCTGTCGTAAACATGCGTACGTGCAGCCATCGTTCGTTCGGGTTGGCCGGGCGGGCACTGAGGCTTCGTAAAAGCATCAGCATACGTTTTGCTCTAAGGATACTGTAGCCTACGGTGAATGGGGCGATGAATCAAGCATAACCTGTGACCCGATAGAAAAACCAGCCTGTAACCTCGCAGGAAACGGGTCGTTAGAGGCCTTCGCATCAGATTATTGCTCTATGCCCCCAGTGCTGTGCCCCAGATGTCCCGGTCGTTTCGCGTACTCTTTCTTCTTTCGTGTATCTGCCTCGTCGGCGCCTGGGGAAGCGCCCGAGCACAGGTCCCCTCCAGCGGTCTCACCGCTACCGTCAAGGACTTCGCGATAGCCACCGAGCTTTCGCAACTCACAGAGGCCCACGAGCAACGCCTGGCTGACCATGCGCGTTTCACCCTGGATGGCCGTCCGGAGCTCTGGTATAACCGCGTGGAATCGCTGCATGCGGGGTTTGAGCTGGAGGCTACGGTGTACGACCGGGTACAGCTCCGCGCGGGCGGCGGCTACAGCACCGGCCTGCGTGGCACAGACCGGTGGACCTATCAGAGCCGGATTCGTCTTTTCTTTGGTGAAGGGCAGCGTGGATACGTGAGCGCCGGATACCGCGCAGGGGCTCGTGCGCAAGCAGGCTCAACGCTGTACGGGCCCTTCCTGAACGGCGTCACGTACCTGCTCAGTGGTGACGACTATTTTGACTACTACCGCACGGAGCGTTTTGAGGCGGGGGTTTCGTACGGTGACCTGCCACTTGATAGCCGCCTTACGCTGCAATACCGGGACGAGCGTGCGCAGACGCTGGAGGCGTCGACAGGATACGACGTATTCTCTGCACGGAGCGGGCTTCGCCCCAATCCGGCGGTCGCCACAGATCGTATTCGCTCTGTCGCTGCCGAAGTGCTCATAGGAGATCGCCGATTTCGGCCGCGTGGCATTTTCGGACAGCGCTCACTGCGCCTGCGCGTAGAGCACGGGCCGACGGATGTGCTGGCTAATGCCGCTTCGTTTACACACGTTACGGCTGACGTCCATGGTCGCATCGCTACTTTCAATCGGAGCGCGCGGCGGCCGCATACGCTGGACGTCCGCGTAACCGGTGGCACGTACCACGGCACCCTTCCTCCGCAACGGCAGGCCCTGGTTGATGGCAGCCTGGGATTCTACACACCGTTCGGGGCCCTGCGCACGCAGCGTGGCTTGCCGTATGTGGGGGCGCAACATCTCGGCGTGTTTTACGAGCACAACTTCCGCAGCTCCTTCTTCAACCTTGTAGGACTGGGCTGGGCTGCTGAACAAAACTGGCAGGTGTTGGCCTTTGGCGGCCACGGCCGGACGTGGGCGGCAGAGGGGGCTACACCCACACCCGCAGCCCGTGCGCCGCAACAGTTTCACCATGAGGTGGGCGCCTCGCTGAGTGGCATCTTTTCGGTGCTGCGGCTGGACGTGGGCTTCCGTCTTGATGAGCCAGGCACAACGGTTGGGGTGGCGATCGCCCGCATCTTTTAGGACCGCTGTGGATTTTGCCAAAACGTCGGCACGGTGCCTTTACAGCGCGGTGTGTACGTCGTAGGTTGCAGCATGCGCTGGTTCTCTACCGATTGCTACCCTTTTATGGCCAAAAAGAAAAAGCGCGGTCAAACGCCGCTCATGCGTCAATACTACAAGATCAAAGATCGTCACCCGCAGGCGATCCTGCTCTTTCGTATGGGCGACTTTTACGAGGCGTTCGAGGAGGATGCCAAGACGATCAGTTCCATCCTCGGGATTACCCTCACCAAACGCTCGAACGGCGCAGCCAAGGATGTCCCCATGGCGGGCATCCCGCATCATGCGCTGGACAACTACCTGCCCAAGCTCATCCGCGCAGGCAAGCGCGTGGCTATCTGCGAGCAGCTCGAAGATGCGAAATACGCCAAGAAGGTGGTGAAGCGCGGTGTGGTCGAAGTCGTGACGCCCGGGGTTTCGTTTAGCGACGAGCTCCTCAACCCCAAGCAGTCAAATTATCTGGCGGCTATTCACTGGGCCGGTCAGGGGGCAGAGGCCCACGTGGGCGTGGCGTTTATCGATGCCTCTACGGGCGAGTTCTTTGTCACGGAAGCCCGCGCTACGGAGCTGCCCGATCTGCTGCAGACGATCAGCCCAGCGGAGGTCATCATCGACAAAAATGAGAAGCAGCGGCTGCAGGATGGGCGCACGCCGGACTTTATCCTGACGCCGCAAGAGGACTGGGTTTTCGGTTACGACTTTGGCTACGAGACGCTGCTCCGGCACTTTGAGACCCACTCGCTCAAAGGGTTTGGGGTCGAGGGTATGGAGACGGGGCTCGTGGCAGCGGGTGCCGCCCTGTACTACCTCAGCGAGACGCAGCAGGGCGACCTACCACACGTCCGCCGCATCCAGCGGTACGAGCGAGACGACTACATGACGCTGGACGCCGCAACGAAGCGTAACCTGGAGCTGGTGACCTCCATGCAGGGCGGGGGGCGGGAAGGCACCCTTGTAGAAATCCTGGACGATACACTGACGCCGATGGGCGGACGGCTGCTGCGGCATTGGCTGCTGCGTCCGCTGCGGCGGGTAGAGGCCATCGAACGGCGCCTGAATGCGGTCGAGGCGCTGGTGCAGGCGCCAGAGCGTCGGGGTGGGCTCCGCGATGAACTGCGCGAAATCGGGGATATGGAACGCCTGGCGGCCAAAGTAGCCACCGGCCGCGCTACGCCACGTGATCTCGTGCACCTAAAGCTTTCCTTGAGGCAGGTTCCAGCGCTTAAGGCAACACTTCAGGAGGAAGACACGCCTGCGCTTGCTGACGTATCCGAGGCGCT
>CAYFRR010000018.1:0-28293 GCA_964345505.1 uncultured Rhodothermales bacterium | reverse complement strand
GGGCATGGGCGGCCGTGGGACTGGCCCCCCATAGCAGAACCGTCATTGAGGCCAACATCAACCCGACCGCTATGCGCCGGCGACGGGTGAGAAAAGCGAGAGACATAAGGCACAGAGGAAACTGAGGGGGATACCGACCGGCGGGTCGACGCACTGCCTGCTGCTACGAGGCCGCCTGCTGCTTCGCGTTTAACTTATCCTTGAGGAGCTGCTTGACCACCTTGGGGTCGGGCGCCCCCTGAAACCGCTGCATCACCTGCCCGATGAAGTAGCCGAGCAGGCCATGCTTGCCGCCGAGGTACTGCTTGACCTGCGGCTTATTCTCGCGCAGGACGCGGTTGACTACCGGTTCGATAGCACGCTTATCGATGACCTGGGTAAGGTTCTGCTTTTTGGCGATCGCCTTGGGGGGTTCCTTGGAGGTCAGCATCGCTTCAAACACCTCCTGCGCCGCACTGGAGCTGAGTTCATCGCTCAGCCGCAGGTACACCAGATCAGCCAGCCGCTTGGGCTCTACAGGAAAATCTTTGATCGTCCCCTCCCGCTCTTTCAGCACCCGTAGCACGTCCGTCATCACGAAATTGGATACTGCCTTGGCCTGTGCCTGCGTGTTGCCGCCTTTGGTTCGCTTAAAAAGGACCGTAAGCGTATCCTCGTAATAATCCCCCAGGGCCCGCTCTTCGGTGAGGACCGATGCGTCGTACACAGGCAGGCCGTAGTCATCCACAAAGCGCACCCGTCGGGCTTCTGGCATCTCAGGCAGGCTTTCGCGCACCTCGGCCAGCAGCTCATCGGTGATGACGACCGGGACGAGGTCGGGGTCGGGGAAGTAGCGATAGTCGTGCGCCTCCTCCTTCGAGCGCATGGGGCGGGTCTCGCCGCGATCGGCATCCCACAGCAGCGTTTCCTGCACCACCGTGCCCTGCGACTCGATGAGGCGCACCTGCCGGTCGATCTCGTAGGCGAGGGCCTGCTCCACATGACGGAACGAGTTGAGGTTCTTGACTTCCGTCTTGGTGCCCAGCCCCCGCGACCCGCGCCGGCGTACCGACACGTTGGCATCGCAGCGGAGGGAGCCTTCCTCCATGTTGCCGTCGCAGATGCCGAGGTAGCGCACCAACTGCCGGATCTTTTCCATGTAGCGGCGCGCCTCGCCGGGCGTACGCAGGTCTGGCTCCGACACGATCTCAAGGAGCGGCACCCCGCACCGGTTGTAATCCACGCGCGTGTGCTGTGGCTGGTCGTGCAGCGACTTGCCAGCATCCTCTTCCATGTGGATGCGCGTCAGCCCGATGCGTTTGGTCGCCGGTTCATCGGCTTCCTCATCGGCGTCGTCCAGCAGGATCTCCACGTAGCCGTTGTAGCAGACCGGCGTGGCGAACTGGGAAATCTGGTAGCCTTTGGGCAGGTCGGGATAGAAGTAATGCTTCCGCGCAAATACGGAGCGCTCGGCAATGCTGCTGTGCGTGGCCAGCCCCATGCGGATGGCGTAGGTGAGGACCTTGCGGTTAAACACCGGCAGCGTACCCGGATGCCCCAGGCTCACCGGATCGACGTTGGTGTTAGGCGAAGCGCCGAACGCGGTGGACTCGGGGCTGAAGATCTTAGCCGCTGTCTGGAGTTGGCAGTGCACTTCCAGACCAATGACAGCTTCGTACGGCGTGTGGAGCATGTGGGGGAGCATACGTGCAAAGTAGCGGGGACGGCGTTCCGTAAAAATTACGCCGGATGTACCGGAGCCTTTCCCAAAAGTTCGACCCGGCGTTACGCCACCGCGTCCACCTTTTTCAGGATTTCGCTGGCGTGCGCGCCGGTTTTTGGCCGTTTGAAGACATGTTGGATGACCCCATCAGCGTCGATCAGGAAGGTCGTCCGCTTGATGCCCATGAACAGATTACCGAACATGGACCTCTGCGCCCAGACGCCGTATTGCTCCAGCAGTTCGTGATCAGGGTCCGCAATGAGCGGGAACGGGAGGTCGTGCTTTTCAGCAAAGGCGGTGTGCGAATCCAGGTCATCTGCCGAGACGCCGATCACCTGAATGCCCGCGTCCTGCAACGCGGCAAAGCCGTCGCGGAGGCTGCAGGCCTGCTTGGTGCAGCCGGGCGTATCATCTTTCGGGTAGAAGTACAGCGCTACCGTGTGGCCCTTGTAATCGCTGAGGGTGAGAGTCTCGCCCGTATGGGCCTCGGCAGTAAAATCGGGGGCCGTCTCTCCGACGGCGGGTATGGAAGTGGACATACAGCAGACCAGTAGATGGTGATGGACAAAACGCAAGCGCCTCAAGCCAAGCCTAAAGCAGAGCCTCAAGCGCGGCGTGCTAAGGCTCAACCCGCCCGAACGGTTCCACCATAGGCGGATGAAGAGACTGCTGATCCTAAAAATTCAGCAGGCGTTCGAGCGCAGGGGTCAGTTCTGTCCGTGCAGAGAAGACCTCCTCTTCCAGCGACTTAGAGAACGGCACGGGCGTATCCAGGGCGCCCACACGCACCGGCGGGGCGTCGAGGTGGGCGAAGGCGTCCTCGGCAATCGTAGCCGCCAGTTCGCCGCCGAAGCCCCCCGTGTGGGTAGCCTCCTGCAAGATGAGCACGCGATGCGTCTTGCGCACCGACGCCAGAACGGCCGCGCGGTCCCAAGGGATGAGTGTGCGCAGATCCACGACCTCCACCGAGCCCCCCGACGCCTCGGCCTGCGCCTGCGCGGCGTCCAGCGCCCAGTGCACCCCTCGGCCGTAGGTGATGATGGTGGCGTCCGTCCCCTCCCGAGCGATCCGTGCCGTGCCAAGAGGCACGCGTACCGGCGCGGTGGGTACGGCGCCTCTCACGGAACGGTACAGGGCCTTGTGTTCGAAGACCAGCACGGGGTTGGGGTCGTCTATGGCCGCCAGCAGCAAGCCCTTGATATCAGCAGGCGTGGAGGGGATGACCACCTTCAGCCCTGGCACGTGGGAGAACCACGCCTCCCGCGCCTGGGAGTGGAACGGTCCCGCCCCGATCCCCCCGCCGTACGGCGCCCGGATCGTCACGTTGAGCGGCTGCCCCCACCGGTAGTGGGTCGTGGCCAGGTTGTTGACAATCTGATTGAAGCCGCAGCTGATGAAGTCGGCATACTGGATCTCCAGCACCGGACGGAGGTCGCGCAGCGCCAACCCCATCGCCGCGCCAACCGCGCCACTCTCGATGATGGGCGTATCACGCACGCGTTCCCGACCGAACGCCTCCACAAACCCCTCCGTCACCTTGAAGACGCCTCCGTACGTCCCGATGTCCTGCCCTAAGAGCACCACGTCGCCGTCGGCCTCCATGGCCTGCCAGAGCGCCTCCCGGGTGGCATCCACGAAGCGAAGCTCTTCCGTCGCAGAGGCCTCCGCGTCGGCTTCCTCCGGCGTGTGGGAGGAGGCTTCGGTACCGTTGGTCGCAGGGGCCGCTGGAGGCGGTGCTGAGGCAAACACATCGGCGCGCTCGGTGGCGCGGTCGCTGGAGACCTCGGGCTGCGCCAGCGCATATTCGACGGCGTCAGTGACGTCATCCATGAGCTCGTCAGCCAGGGCCTCTACGTCATCCGGGGTGAGGATGCCCTGCCGGACCAGCGCTTTGCTGAAGCGCGTCACCGGGTCTTTCTGCTCCCAGGCTTCGATGCGCTCCTCGGGCACGTAGGCAGTGCCCGAGGCTTCCTCGTGGCCGCGAACCCGGAAGGTGCGCATCTCCAGCAGCGTCGGCCCCTCGCCCGTGCGGGCCCGAGCCGCAGCCCGGCGCACCGCCTCAATTACCGCCAGCACGTTGTTGCCGTCTACCGATTCGCCCGGCATGCCGTATCCAGCCCCGGCGTCCGCAATCTGCTCAACCGCCATGGCCTCCTCTGTCGGAGTCGACAGTCCGTAGCCATTGTTTTCAACAACAAACACCACAGGCAGCTGCCAGGCTGCCGCCAGGTTCAGGGCCTCGTGGAAATCGCCCTCACGCGACGCCCCATCCCCGCAGAAGGCCAGCGCCACCGTGTCCTCGCCCTTGAGCTGCGCAGCTTGTCCCAACCCACAGGCCACGGGCAGCATGGCCGCCATATGCGAGATCATCCCAATGATGCGCTTCTCGGGCAGCCCAAAGTGGAAGGTGCGGTCGCGGCCCTTGGTGAAGCCCCCCGCCCGGCCCATCAGCTGGCACATGAGCGCGCGTAGCGGCACCTCGCGGGTCGTCCACACCCCCAGGTTGCGGTGCGTGGGCAGGATGTAATCGGCGCGGCGCAGCGCCCACGTGCAGCCCACGGCGATGGCTTCCTGCCCGTACCCGCTGAACCACTTCGAGATACGCCCCTGCCGAATCAGCCGCAGCATCTTCTCCTCCACACAGCGCGGCAACAGCAGCGCTTGGTAGAGCGCGTTGAGGTCAATATCCAGGTAGTAGTCAATATTGGAGGAGGCCATGCGACGGCTACGGGAGCGGTGAGGGAGAGAGGCGTGGCGTGCAGCTAAACGATTTCATTGGACGTTGAACGTATCGCTTCGTTCATTGCCCGGAGACGTCCTTTTTCATTCGTTCGGAAGGTGTATGGACCGTATGTGGCAATGGATACGCCGGGCCGCCGGATGCGTAGCGCGCAGCGTACGTATCGCAAGCCTGCTCGCGCTCGGTGCCGTGTCTACGGCCCTGGCCACGCCGAGCGATACCACCGCCACCGATGGGCGGCGAGCGTACCAGTCCATTAGCGTGCAAGCCGGCGCTACTACGAACGTTAACCGCACGCGCCTGCACGACGACTGGCAACCGGGGGTCGGCGCGGAGGCTGTGGTGGCTGTCCCGTTTTATGCCGGCTATCTGGAAGCGGTAGCGGCCTACCATCGCTATCAGCCGCGCACTGCCGCCGACGTACCAGCCTTTCAGGCCTTCCTGCTGCAGTTGGGTTGGGGCCTGGAACAGCCGCTGACCTCGTGGATCTCTGCGCGTGCTGGCGTCCGTGTTGGCAATTACCGCATGGCTTTTGATGTAAATGGCAATCTGGAACGGGCCGAGATGACTGAAAATGAGTTGGCCGCGGCGCTGAAGGGCCAGGTCGCCTTTCACATAACAGACCGATGGAGCCTCCTGGCGGCTGGCAGCTACCAGCGGACGTTTACGCGCATTCGCATGAATCTCGTGTACACCACCGTAGGCGTGCGGTACACCTTCGACAGCCCTTCCTGGCTTCAGACCTTCCTCCGATGATTTCTCCTGCCGCTGCGGCCCGGGGGGTGCTGGCCTGGGTTATGCTGCTCTTCTTGCTGAATATACCCGCGCTGGCTGCAGAGCCGGCCGGTACGCACGACCCCGAGGATCCCACCATACAGGTGTTTTCGGCAGAAGACCTGGTGGAGAGCGGCGCGTATCACCTCAGCGACCTCTTCTGGCTGGTGGATGACTGGGCGGTGCAGTCTGTGGACGGGTATGGATGGAGCGCCAGCGCCGCAGGCCTTGCTCCGTTGCAACGCGCCGACTGGTTGCTGGTCATCGATGGGCAGCCGGTAGACCTGCAGGCGCTGGGGCGCCAGCACATCGACCAGCTGCCGCTGCGAGTGGATGACCTGGCGACGGTGGAGGTCCACACGGGGCCCACCTGGATTGCCGGACGCCCAGCGCTACGGGGTGCCCTCCACCTAAAGACCCGAGCGCCTGCTGCTGGGCTGAGCGCCTACGGCCAGGTGACCACCGCGAGTGAGATTAGCGACCCCGGCCCATTTGAGTTCACTGGGGCAGATGATACTAATGTAGACCGCATGGGGCCCCTGCTCGGCGCGACGGGGACGGCCGCTTACGGCCCTGCCGTCCTCCGCCTCGGAGCCAAGTCGGATGAGCGGCACGCGGACAACTTCATCCGCCCCCGCGTCCGCACGCTGTGCCGGGGCGCCTGCATCTTTCGCGGCGCTCCCGTGATGCGGCAGACGTCCCTTCATGCCGAAACGCGCCTCACCGCAGGCCCTACCGGGCACCGCCTCCGGGCCTATGACAGCCAGATGGACGAACAGCTGTTTTTTGAGTCCGCCGGGCTGGAGGTGCCGTCGGCGACGCGCTTCCGCACGCTGCAAGGCTCCGGAACGGTGGTGGTCTCCGATCGGGCCCATCTGCGGTACGAAGCGGATCTGACGGATCATCGGCTGGCCCGGGTGGCGGATCTGCCCGGACTTGATGTGCGCAAGCAGTCGTGGGGCGGCCGTCTTTCGCTCACGCATCAGCGGGGTGGTGCGGTACATGCTGATGTGCGCTGGCGCAACACAGTAGCGCCTACCCTACAGCGCCAGCGGCACCGCACCAGCCGGTTGCACTACTATATCACCGCGCGCGTCTCCGCCGGCTGGAGCCAGCACCTCGGCCTGAGCCTCAGCGAAACCAACGGCGCCGTGGGCGTCACGGCCTTCACGTCTACGCGGCTCCGCCCAAGAGGCAGGCACCGGACCCTCATCACCGCGAGCCTCGACCACCGCCCACCCTCCGCTACCCCTGATCTCCCGGCGCTGCTGCGCGAGGGGCTTGCGGTAGATGGACCCACGGATCGGTTCGACCCGGGCAGCGTCGTGGGCAACCCCGCACCCGATCGCATGACCCGAGCCGTCGCCGACCTGCACCATACCGTACAGGTGTCCTCCCGCTTGCGACTGAGCGGCACCGCCGGGTGGCGGCTTTTTGACGGGGTACCGCTTGTGCGCACGGCGGCCGAACCTCAGCCGGCGAGCCCAGGCCTGCGGACAGCGCTGACGGTTACGGAGGGGCGCGGGCAGGTTCTTCGCAGCGGTATTCGGGCCAAGGGTGTCGGTACCCGGCGCGTGCAGCCGCGCCTCTTTGCCCGGTACCAGCGCATGCTCTCTGCAGACGAGGCGTTCAGCGACGCCTGGGCCTCACAGCCCGCCTGGCAGCTGGGCGCGGCGCTCCGGGTGGTGCCCGTCGAGCGGCTGACCCTGTTTGGCCGTGTGCTGTATGAAAGCGAGATGGCGTGGCCGGGCTATGCGGAGGCTGCGGCCGGCGCACCGGAGCGGTTCACGGATACGCTGCCGCCGCGCTGGCGCGTGCATCTGACGGCGCAGAAGCAGTTTTTCCGCGACCATTTCCGGCTCAGCGTATCGCTGCGCGACATCGCGCAGAAGCCCATCCGCTATCATCCAGCCGGCGCTCCCATCGACATGGGCTTCTTCGTGAGCATGCAAGCCCAGTGGTAAGGCTGGTGTGCAGTGGGTTCCTACTCGGGGCGGTACCGGAAGGTGACCACGCCCTGCTGATTCTCCTGTGGCGCGCCAGACGGCAACCGGTCAAAGCGCCAGCGCAGCAGGGCGCTGGTGGCAGCCCGTTCCAGGTCGGGGTCACCGCGCATCAGCGGAAAGGCGCGGACTACGTTTCCTTGCGGGTCTACGGTGATCTGGATGCGGATGGTGACGTTCCGCTGACCGCGCTGGTAGTCGGGCAACTCGTTGTAGACCATGGTGCGATCCAGCCCTTCGATATCGAAGGGCGCGCTGGCCTCCTCTTCCACGCCCTCCCCGTCTTCTCCTTCCTCTTCCCCGGTGTCGCCCTCGGGATCGCCCTGCGCCGTGCCGGCCGCCACCACCTCCTCTTCCGTCTGTTGCTCCTGGCCCGTATCCTCCGCTTCATCGTCCGGGATCTGGTCGAGCTCTGGCGTCTGCACCTGGTCTGGCAGGTCCACCGGCGAGGTGTCGTCCAGGTCGGGCTGTGGGCGGGGCTCCAACTCCTGCGGCTCAGGCTCGGGGCGCGGCTGTGGGTCGGGCTCCTCGGGCTCTTCCTCCACGTCCGGGTCCGTCGCCTCCTGGACAGGCCGCCCCTCGGCCAGGGGTCCAAACTCGACTTCCACATAGCCAAGCTGATCCTGAGGCGTGCTGTAATCCACGTTTGTGAAGGCAAAGAAAAGCAGCAGCAAGGCATGCAACACGACGCTGGTGCCTAACCCGATCCAATCGTTGGTCGTCATGGGCGGAGGGAAATAACGGGCAATCAAAACAGCGGGGGTTCGTACGATCCGCCTGTACCGTCAGTTGCACACACCCTGACGGACCCGTCCATTCTCGTTGAATCACAAACCTTTCTCGCCGGGTGCTCGTTTGGGCTGCGCTGTTGTATTTTGCTCCTTCCGTATGCCACCGTAATTCTATGTCACAGGCCACTGTTCATCTTCGCCCCGGTAAGGCGTCCGGGCTGCGTGCCGGCTATCCGTGGGTTTTCCAGAACCAGCTGGCTTCCATCGAAGGGCGGCCAACGGCTGGCGCAGTTGTGCATATCCAGGGCGCCGACGGCACGCACTACGGCCAGGGGTTGTACCATCCCGACGCCCAGATTGCCGTACGCTTTCTGACGAGCGACCCCGCCGTTGCCATCGACGACGCCTTCTTCTACCGGCGGGTGGAGCAGGCCATCGCACGGCGCCGGACGATGCTGGCAGATCTGCAGGTCTGCCGCCTCATCTTTAGTGAGAGCGACGGACTGCCCGGCACGGTTGTCGAAAAGTACGGTCCAGTGCTTACGTGGTCTACCCTCAGCTACGGCATGGCCCAGCGGCGCGATACCATCCTATCGGCCCTGGATGACCTCCTCAAGCCGACGGCTATCGTCGAGCGGAACGACCACTGGCTCCGCAAGAAGGAAGGATTGGAGGAGCAGACCAGCGTGTTGCGAGGGCGCTACGCGGGGGAGGTGCTGATTAAGGAAGCGGGCCTCACCTTCGCTGTAGATGCGCTGCGTGATCCGATGACGGGCCTGGCGCTGGACCAGCGGCAGCACCGGGCGGTGGTGCGGCAATGTGCCACTGGGAGGCGTGTGCTGGATGCGTACGCGGCCCAAGGCGCCTACGGGCTGCAGGCCGCGGCCGGGGGCGCCACGGATGTGCACATGCTGGAGATCTCAACCCCGGCGCGCGAGCGGGCTGCAGCGAACGCCGAACGGAACGGACTGCGCGACCGGATTCGGCTGGAGGCGGTCGATGCGCTGCAGCACCTGGGCGGACTCGCCCGCGAGGGCGCCCGCTACGACCTCGTGCTGCTCCACCCACCGGCTTTCGCCCGGAGCCGTCGCCAGATCGCCAGTGCCACGCGAGCCTACGAAGAGCTAAACACCTCTGCGTTTGAGCTGCTGGCCCCCGGTGGCCTGCTGGCCACCACCTCAGCTTCGCCAGCGATTGGCGAAGAGGCCTTTGTCACCATCCTCCGGGAGAGTGCGCAGCAGGCCGGGACGGGGCTGCGCGTGCTGCACCGCGGCCACCAGCCCCCCGACTTCCCCACTCTGGAGTCCATGGACGAGACGCGCTACCTGTCATTCTTCCTCCTCGAAAAAACAGACGACGCGGTACCCGGCGTGCAGCGATCGGCGCCGCGCGCGGCGTAGGCAAGAGGGCACCGAGGTAGTCGCGCAAACCGTAGCGACGCAGAGCGCTGCGTCGACAACGCTGCGTCAAAAACGCTGCGTCGGCACGATCGATGGGGAAGTGCCGCGCGGCCCTACCGCGAGCCGCGCCGCAAGCGCGCCGCGTAGGCACCATCGATCTGATGGCGGTGGGGCAGTGACGCAAAATCGCCCGCCTCCGTCTTCAGTTCGTCCGGCACGCGGTCGCCTACCGGCTCCCGGGCCCACCCCCGGTGGCGCTGCAGAAAAGCCGTGATCCGCTCCTCGTTCTCCTCCGGCTCGATCGTGCAGGTGCTGTAGACCAGCACGCCGCCCGGCCGCACCATCGTAGCGGCCGCATCCAGCAGTTCATCCTGCAGCGTGGTGAGGTCCTCCAGGTCATCGCTTGAGCGCTGCCAGCGCAGATCGGCGCGCTTGCTGAGGACACCGAGGCCCGTGCACGGCGCATCCACAAGCACCCGGTCAGCGACGGGCTTGGCATCGGTGCTGGACAGCAGGCGCGCGTCCATCTTTTCCGTCTGGATGATGCGCGCGCCCTGCGCACGGGCGTTTTTATCTACGAGTTGAAGGCGCCCGCGGTGTGAGTCGTAGGCATAGATGAAGCCGCGGTTGTTCATGAGCGCGGCACAGTAAAGCGTCTTGCCCCCCGGGGCGGAGCAGAGGTCTACGACGGTTTCTCCGGGCTGCGGATCCAGCACGCGCACCACCAAACCTGCCGCCTCGTCCTGCACGGCCAGCGCGCCGCCATCCAGCACACCGGCGCGGATAATCGGCTGCAGCTGCTCCACCCGGATGAAGTCGTCCAGGTACCGCCCGGGTTCGTAGGTCGCCTCGGCCTGCTCCAGCTTTTCCTCCCAGGACGGCTGCCGACGGCGTAGGCCATTGATCCGCAGGCTGTACGTGGGGCGTTGGTTATTCCAGAGGAGCAGGTCCTGCGTCTCGTCTTCTCCATAGCGCTCCAGCCAGCGCCGCACCATCCAGGTGGGATGCGAGTGTAGGATGGCCAGATCCTCCGCAAAATCGCCCGTCTCCGGCGCGGGCAGGTCGTCCTTGTCGCGTACCATCGCGCGGAGGACGGCATTGGTGAGCCCCCCGGCGCCCGGGCGCACCTCCCGCTTGGCCAGCTCCACGGCTTCATTGACGGTGGCGTGCATCGGGGTCGACAGGAACAGCAGGTCGTACGCGCCTATCCGCAGTACTTGCTGGAGCTCAGGCTCCATGTCGTGATAGTCGCCGTCGTAATAGGTAGCCAGCAGGAAGTCCAGCCAGCGCTTCCAGCGTGTGATGCCGGCCACATAGTCTTTGGCCTGCCGCACCTCGCGGGCGTCGGCCTGGTCGTCGGCCAGGCGACCCACGTAGGCGTCGTCGGCCTCCACACGCAGGAGGTGGCGGTGCGCGATGCGGCGGGCACTGACCGCGCTACGGGAGGAAGGAGAAGCCATGGACCAAAGAGAGCTGATACCAAAAATGAGGGAGCGGTGCCCTGTACGCCCCTGCGATGCCCACGTTCACCGGCCGCGGCGCCTATCGGGAGGCGGCGCCCCTACCGGGAGGCCTCTACCTCTTGCAGCGGATCGGGGGGCTCCATGTGACCCGCAGGATGGGCAGAGGCGTGCCCGTCCGGCTCCAGATGCGCCGTCACCACGACGGCCTCGCCCGGGAATTGCTCGATGACCTGCTGCTCTACGTAATGCGACCGGTCGTGCGCCTCTTTCAGGGACAGCTCCCGGGGGAACTGCAAGTGGTATTCGATAAACCGCTGATCGTCAATGCGCCGGTGCCGAACCTGGTGATAGTCCGAGACCAGAGCTGCTTCCACGGCGGTGTCCAGCGTGTCAAGCAGCTGCGCCGTAGCGTCCGCCTCGGCGCGCTCCATCAAGCCCTCCGTCGCCCGCGCGATGAGCTGCCCGCCCGTCCACAAGATGTTGAGGGCGACGAGGATGGCTACCAGCGGGTCGAGCCACACCACGTCGGTGAGCCATACCAGCCCTACGCCCACCAACACCCCGAGGCTGGTCCACATATCGGTAAGGATGTGATGGCCGTTGGACGTCAGGATAAGGCTATTCGTTTGCCTCCCTACACGCAGCAGAAACAGGCCCAAGGCCCCATTCAGGGCGCACAGCAGGCCCACAATCAACAGGCCCACGCCCAACTGCTGCAACTCCGGCCCGATGATGAGGGCGCGGATGGCTGAATACAGGATGAAGAGGGCGGCTGCGATAATGAGGCCTCCCTCTACGGCCGAGGCAAAATAGGCTACCTTCCCATGGCCATACGGATGATCGGGATCGGGCGGGCGGGTGGCGTACCATAGGCTGAACGCTACAAACACCGTAGCCATCACATGCACCGCCGACTCTGCCGCGTCTGAAAAGATAGCCGCACTTCCCGTCAGCCCAAAGGCCGCAAACTTCCCCACGAACATGAGCGCGGAGAAGAGGAGACTCAGCCCAATGGCTACGGCTCGGGCGTCGTATCCCCAAATCGTCGTATGGTCTTTTGACCCGGCCATAGGGTGGACACATGGATGCACAAATAAAGTAGTACATAAATACCGTTTGGGCGCCACGGCAGTTCGGGCCCAAAGGCGCGCCCGTTGAGTTTGCGCAACCTTTCGCAGTTTAGGCATGCCCAACTTCTACCGTAGGTGATGTGTCGTTACTGTTTTGCTGCATCCGCCTCCGTACCGCTGGCCATAGCCTGGGAGGCCGCACGTAGCGGAGCGGCCTGAGATGATGCTACAGAAGGTTGGTGCAATGAGCGGACGACTTTTCCTTTCCGATAGCTTTTGTAGATTACCCCTGCACTACGCTTCGATCTACGCGACCGGTTTATCAACACGACCGGCCCGCTCACCAACGGCTCTGCTCCGCCACCCGCTTTAGCTCCCATGATTTCATCGCTGCTCCCTCGGCTTGAACACGTCGGCATTGCCGTGGCCGATCCCGCCTATGTCCGCACCCTGTACCGCCGGCTGCTCGGCACGCTGCCGTACAAGGTCGAAGAGGTGCAGGATCAGGGCGTGGCCACCCATTTCATCGCGGCGGGGGCGGCCAAGCTGGAGCTACTGGAGGCCCTGCACGATGATTCTCCGATTGCCCGCCACGTCGCCAAGCGCGGCGAAGGGCTACATCACCTGGCGTTTGAGGTGGCCGACCTAACGGCGCACATGGAGCACCTGCGAGAGGCCGGGTTTCGGCTGTTGCAAGACGAGCCGCAGCCGGGCGCGGATGGCAAGCGTATTGTCTTTCTTCATCCGAAAGACACCCACGGCGTGCTCGTCGAGTTTTGTGAGAGCCAGCCTACACTCCCAACCCCCACCATGGTGGCGGTACCGGGCGGGTCGTTGGCCGTGTATCCATGGGGCAGCGCCGACCGCCCCCCGCTCGTGCTGCTCCACGGCGCCGCGGGAAGCACGCGGACGGAGACGGCCGTGCTGGCACGCGCACTCGCCCCCCACTTCCACATTGCAGCCCTTGATTTCGCCGGCCACGGGGCCTCGGACGTCTTTCCTGACGATGCCCTCACCGCCGACCGCTTCGTGGCCGACGTTCAAGCCGTGCTGGAGGCATTTGGCTGGCCCGCAGCGCACGTCTTTGGCTTTTCGATGGGCGGCTACATCGCAGCTGAACTCGCCCGGCGTCACCCCGACCAGGTGGAGCGGCTGGCGGTGCATGCCTCAAACGCCTTCTGGGATGAGGCGCTCGTCGCCCAGATGAACGCCCGCCTGCAGCCGGACGCACTCCCCTCCCGCGTGCAAGACCAGCTGGACCACGTGCACCGCGACTGGCGCTTGCTCTTCGATCGGATGCGCACGTTCGTATCCGGGCTCCCGGCGCTGTCCGATGTGGCTGGCCGCTTACACGCGATCCAGCAGCCGACCCTCGTGACGGCCGCAGATCAGGACGATCTGTTTCCCCTACAGTCAGCGCTCGACCTGCACGCCCACTTGCCGGACAGCCGCCTGGGCGTGCTGCCCGGGACGCGGCACGGCATCGCCCACGTCTCGGTCCCGGCGCTTGCCGAGTTGCTGCATGCGCACTTTCTACCCGAGGCGGCGCGATCCTTCGGATAAGACCCGCCGACGCACGGTCCGTTTGTATCCCGTACGCACGGTTCGTAGGTTCTGCCTGGTTCGTCACGTCGTCTTCACACCTCGCCTTTCGTATCGCCAATGGCACAGCCCGATACTTCTACCAAACAGCACGCTTCACCGGCCGGCGACGCACCGTCCGGCTGGTCAGAGAAATTCCTCAGCTACGTTGAACGGGGCGGGAACGCCCTTCCCGAGCCCGTTACCCTCTTTTTTATTTTCATCGCCATTACCATGGTGGTGTCGCTCATTGTGAGCCTGTTTGGCGTCTCCGTGATCCATCCACGGACGGATGAGGTCATCATGGTAGAGAGCCTGTTCTCGGGCGACAACATCCAGCGACTGTTTACCGACATGGCGGACACGTTCGCCGAGTTTCCGCCGCTGGGGCTGGTATTGGTGGTGATGCTGGGCATCGGAGTAGCCGATAAGTCCGGCTTCATTGGGGCGGCCCTTGGGTCGTTTATGCGGTCGGTGCCAAAGGCACTGCTGACAATGGCCATCGTGCTTACAGGCATCATGTCGAACCTCGCCGTGGATGCGGGCTACGTCGTGGTGATCCCGCTGGGCGCACTGCTCTTCTACGGCGCCGGGCGCCATCCCCTGGCTGGTCTCGCGGCCGCTTTTGCAGGCGTCTCGGCGGGTTTTAGCGCCAACCTCTCGGTGTCGGCGCTGGACGTCCTGCTGGCCTCCTTTACCGAGCCAGCGGCCCATGTGATCGAACCGACGTACGCGGTGACGGCATTGGCCAACTACTACTTTATTGTGGCGCTGGTACCCGTCTTCGTGATTGCCGGGTGGCTCGTGACGGACTTCGTGGTAGAGCCCTACCTGGGTGCGTATGAGCCTCCCGAGGACTTCGAAGCAGACGACTCGCTCTCGGAGCCAACCGAGCTGGAGCAGCGCGGCCTCTGGTGGGGCACGGCGGCATTTCTGGCCGGCATCGTGGGCGCGGCTCTGCTCATCATTCCTGAGAACGGCGCCTTGCGCGGTCCTGACGGCGGATTTGAGCCTGCGTATAGTGCCATCGTAGGCCTCATGGTCGTGATCTTCTTTCTTCCCGGGCTGGTCTATGGCCTCGTGACGAAGAAAATCAAACGCGATAAAGATGTGACCGATATGATGTCCGAGACGATGGCCGACCTCGGCGTCTACATCGTGCTGGCCTTTGCGGCGGCACACTTTGTGGCCATGTTCAGCTGGTCGAACCTCGACATGGTGGTCGCTATCACCGGCGCTGAGTTTCTGGAATGGCTGAACCTGAGCGGGATTCCGCTCATTGTGGCGTTCATTTTCGTGTCCGCCTTCATCAACCTGTTCGTGGGCAGTGCCTCGGCCAAATGGGCCATCATGGGTCCCACGTTCGTGCCCATGCTGATGCTGCTTGGCTATTCGCCCGAACTGACGCAGGCGGCCTACCGCGTCGGGGACTCGTTCACTAACATCCTGACACCGCTGTTGCCCTACTTCCCGCTGATTATTGTGTTTGCGCAGCGCTACGATAAGAACGCCGGGATTGGGAGCATCGTCGCTATCATGCTGCCCTTCTCCATCGTCTTTGGGATTGTGAGTACCTTAGCCCTGGTGCTGTGGATTTTCTTCGGGATCCCGCTTGGCCCAGAGGCCCCCTTGGACTATGTAGCGCCGTAGACCTGTAGCGCCAGCCATGCAGCACCGTATGGGGCGCTCAATGGCGCAGGTGCGGCACGTACCCGCTGCTACGCACCCACGGCTGCCTGCGCCTACGACTTCCACGGCGGCGCCTCTTTGTTGAGGAAGGCCCGGATGCCGGCCTGGCAGTCCTCCGTGCCACGGGCGAACGCGTTGGCCTGCGCCGCGGTGCGCAGGCCCTCCTCCAGCCCGGCGCCACTGACCTGCGCAATGATGCGTTTGGTGAGTGCGACCGCACTTCCGCTGGTTTGCGTTGCAAGGTGGGTCGCCAGCGTGTTTACCGCAGCGTCCAGGTCGTCGGCCGGCACAGCCCGCGTGAGGAGGTTCATTTCTGCTCCCTCAGCAGCGGTGTAGAGCTTCCCGCCGAGCAGCACCTCCCGCGCCCGCGTCTCTCCCATCTTGCGCAGGATGAACACTGCCACAATGGCTGGCACAAACCCAATCTGTACTTCCGTAAACCCGACCTTCGCCTGCTCTGCCGCGATAGCGTAGTCGCACACGGCCGCCAGTCCACAGCCGCCGGCGATGGCGTGACCGTTTATTTTTGCAATAACGGGTTTCGGATGAAGATACAGCATCCGAAAGAGCTCCGCGAGGTGGTCGGAGTCGGCCAGGTTCTCCCCCGGCGAAGCCGATTGCAGGTTCTGCAGCGCGGCAAGGTCAGCACCCGCGGAAAACACGGTCCCTACCCCCGTCAGGATGAGGACGCGCGCGCCCTCATCGGAGGCCAGTGTGCGGAGGACAGCCTTTAACTCCGTCACGAGGGCGTGATTGAGGGCGTTGCGTTTGTCTGGGCGGTTGAGGGTAAGCGTGACAACCGCACCCTCACGGTTGACGGTGAGCACATCTGCCATACGATACCATGGGATTGCGAGCGGGGATAACGACGTGCGCGTCCTGCACAGGTGGGAGGCTATGCGTCGGACGCTTGCTCATCTTGCAGATAGAATCGGTACAGCGGCCACAGTGCAGCGATGTGGTCCAGCACGCGCCGGACGAGGTAGGGCCCATCAGCCACGACAACGTCGGCCGGGATGCACGTACGCAGCCACACCCCATCGGCTGACGCAAGACCTTCAGGAACGGCTGCGAGCGGTTGATCAAACGCGTCATTGGTTCGCTGCGCGCCCGAGCCGCGGTAAAACCGAAAGGACCAACGGTCATCGCTCAGCAGCTCATTCAGGAGGTCGAGGAAGCGCTCGGGCTGCTGCGCGATCGACGCCTGCACCTGCTTCAGGACCTCCGTGCCATACGACCCGGCATACAGCCCAATCTTGAGTCCATCCGGGCTCAGACTGTGTGAGAGCTGCACGTCCGTCAGCCGCCGATATCCTGGACGATAAAACGCCATCCAGCGATTGTCGTGGCAGCCGCCCGCCCCAAAGTCGTTTTTCAGCAGCCGGCTGAAGACATTTTTTTCTGTTTCCAGCGCCAAACGACTGGGCAGCACCCAGTTCACGACCAGGTCGTCGCGGTAGTGCTTAAAAGGCGCCTTGATATGGGCCTGGATGCCAGGCTTATCCTCGCGGTACTGGTCGATGTGCGGATGGGCACGGAGCCGCTGCAAAATGGCAAACGCGTCCTCAGGAAAGCCCTCGAAGGAAAGATCCAGCGGCTCACGCACCGTCATCTCGTCCCACGAACGGGCTTCAGGCGCAACGCGCGTCAGGTCAGGCGGCAGCATAGCAGCAACGGCAGTGGACAGGCAAGCGAGCGGTGACAGCATCTGCAGCACACCGCGCGGAGGGGACGGCGCATTGGCCCGGTGGGTTTCGACATGCTGTGCAACTTGTGCAACCGGGCGCCGGCGTGTACGTGATCCGCGACATCCCATGATCCGCGACATCGCGTCTATACCACATCGACGATGATCCCCTGCTCCTCCAGGGCCTCCACGATCGACGTCTTCACGGCTGCATCGGTGATGACGCGGTGGATGACGTCAACCGTGCAGATGCGCCGAAAGCTGCGCTGCCCGAACTTGCTGGAGTCTGTCACGATGATGATGCGCTGCGACGCGTTGATCATAGCACGGTTCAGCCGGGCTTCCGCCGCATTCGCCGTGGTCAGGCCGTAGGCGATCTCAAACCCGTCCACCCCCAGGAACAGCTTGTCACAGGCATACTCCTCGATCATTTCCTCTGCATAAGGGCCAACGACCGATTTGGAGCTGGGCCGCACGATGCCGCCCAGCATGAGCGTCTCGATGCCGCGCAAGTGGGCAATCTCCAAGGCCACGTTCATGGCACTGGTGATGACGGTCAGTTCAGGCGCCTCCGGCAGGTGCCGGGCCACCTGCGTCATCGTGGTGCCGGATCCTAAAATAATGTAGTCGCGCTCAGCCACCAGTTGCGCCGCCGCCTGGCCAATGCGGTTTTTCTCTTCCGCATACAGCGTCACCTTTTCATTCAGCGGGCGATCCAGGACATATGGGTTTCGAAGGTTCGCCCCGCCGTGCGTACGGTAGAGCAGGTTTCGCTTTTCGAGCTTCTCGAGGTCCTTTCGGATTGTAACTTCCGAGACGCCCAAGCGCTCGCTTAAGTCAGAAACCGTAACGTAGCCATGCTCTTGTAAGCGCTTCAGAATAATGACGTGCCGTTCGGCTGGTCCTTGCGAAGAGTCGGGCATGAGGGAGAATGATAAACACAATGGAATGCCGGTAAAGCTTTAAGATAGGATTTTTAGCAGACAGGAGCAATATGGAAGCGCTTTTGTAAAAATAGTGTAACGGAGTGGTACAGGTGGTGCTCACGCCGTCACGCAGATTCTTTTATTCGCCAACCCTTGACAAAAGCGCTTCCGGTTTGTATGTTACTTCAAGGTTAAAAGAAAGAGATCGAAAGCAAACGCTACTCCTCTCACATGAACGCCTCGGAGGTTTCCATGGAATACATTCTCGCACTCGATCAGGGTACGACCAGCTCCCGCGCTATCATTTTCAACAGGGATGGTCTCATCGAGACCGTTGCGCAGAACGAGTTCAAGCAGCATTATCCGCAGCCTGGGTGGGTAGAACACGACCCCAAAGAGATCTGGTCGACGCAGGCCGGTGTGGCAACGGAAGCCCTCAGCAAGGTGGGCGTGAAGTCCGACAAGATTGCAGGTATTGGCATTACGAACCAGCGGGAGACCACGGTGGTGTGGGACCGCAAGACCGGCGAGCCGGTCTACAACGCTATTGTCTGGCAGGATCGCCGCACCGCGGGCTTCTGCGACAAGCTGAAGGCCGATGGCCACGTGGATCTCTTCCAGGAGAAGACGGGGCTCGTCATTGACTCCTACTTCTCGGGCACCAAGGTCCGCTGGATTTTGGAGAACGTAGATGGCGCTCGGGAGCGCGCCGAGCGCGGCGAGCTGGCCTTCGGGACCGTGGACAGCTGGCTCATGTGGAAGCTCTCCGGGGGCGAGTTGCACATGACCGACGTGACCAACGCCTCACGTACCTTGATGTACAACATTCGCGAGCAGGACTGGGACGACGAGCTGCTCGACATTCTGGACGTCCCGCGGTCGATGATGCCCGAAGTTCGCTCCTCCAGCGAAGTGTACGGCCACACCTCAGGCGACATCTTTAGCAGCCCGGTACCACTGGCCGGTATTGCGGGTGACCAGCAGAGCGCGCTCTTCGGGCAGGTCTGCACGCAGCCGGGCATGGGCAAAAACACCTACGGCACTGGTGCCTTCATGCTGATGAATACGGGCGAGAAGCCGGTCAAGTCCGAGAACGACCTCTTGACCACCATTGCCTGGAAGCTCGGCGACGAGCCCACACAGTACGCACTCGAAGGCTCCATCTTTATTGCGGGCGCGGTCGTGCAGTGGCTCCGCGATGGCATGCGCATGATTCGCTCTTCGGAAGACGTAGAGTATCTCGCGAACAAGGTCGAGCGTACGGACGGCGTGTACCTCGTCCCGGCGTTTGTAGGACTGGGAGCACCGCACTGGGATCAGTACGCCCGGGGCACGATCGTTGGCATCACGCGGGGCACCACAGAAGCCCACATCGCCCGCGCCGCGCTGGAGAGCATCGCGATGCAGTCGGTGGATGTCATTCGGGCGCAGGAGCGCGACTCCGGCATTGAGCTGAAAGAGTTGCGCGTCGACGGTGGCGCCACCGCCAACAACCTGCTCATGCAAATGCAGGCCGATCTGCTGGGCGTGCCGGTCATCCGTCCGCAAGTCTCGGAGACCACCGCCCTCGGCGCCGCCTACCTCGCCGGACTCGCGGTGGGTTACTTCGAGAGCGTAGAGGAGATCGCGCAGCAGTGGAAGGTCGACAAGCGCTTCGAGCCAGAAATGGACCGCGACGAAGCCGCGCGCAAGATGCGGCAATGGAACCGCGCGCTGGAGCGGGCCAAGGGCTGGGAGCTCACCGACAAAGAAAAAGCAGCAGTTGACGCGTAACGTCTCTGCTGCGCACGACTACGCCAGCTATGTACTAAAGCCAAGAACCATTATGCAACGAGATGCTGGGATCGACACACTGAAGGCTCACGAAGGCCCGTGGGATTTTATCGTCATCGGGGGCGGCGCCACAGGACTGGGCGTCGCCATCGAGGCGGCCTCGCGGGGATACGAAACGTTGCTCTTGGAGCAGCATGACTTTGCCAAGGCCACCTCAAGCCGCTCCACCAAGCTGGTGCATGGCGGCGTGCGCTACCTGCAGCAAGGAAACGTCTCCCTCGTGCTCGAAGCACTCAAGGAACGGGGCCTCCTGCAGAAAAACGCACCGCACCTCGTGCACAACCTGGCGTTTGTGGTGCCCAACTATGACTGGTGGGAAGGGCCGTTTTACGGCATTGGGATGAAGGTCTACGATATGTTGGCCGGTCGCCAAAACTTCGGGCGCTCCAAGCACCTCAACTTGGAGGAAACGAAGAAACACCTCCCCACGATTGAGCCGGACGGGCTGCGCGGTGGCGTGATCTACTACGACGGCCAGTTCGACGACGCGCGCCTGGCTGTTAACATGGCGCAAACGTTCGTCGAGCAAGGCGGCGTGGCGGTCAACTACATGAAAGTCACTGATCTCCTGAAGGCCCGCCATAACTACGTAAACGGGGTGGTCGCCGAATGTCAGGAAACCGGCGAAACCATGGAGTTGGGCGCCCGCGCGGTCATCAACGCGACGGGCATCTTTACGGATAGCATCCGGAAGATGGACGACCCCAGCGCCAAGAATACCCTGCGCCCCGCGCAGGGGACCCACATCGTGCTGCCGCGGGAATTCCTTCCCGGCGACACGGCGATCATGGTGCCCAAGACAGATGATGGGCGCGTGCTGTTTGCCATTCCGTGGAATGATGTGGTGGTCGTGGGCACCACCGATGAAGAAGTCGACGGCCCGTCCATGGAGCCCGTGCCGATGGCGCGCGAGCTGGACTTCTTGATCACGCACGCCGCGCGCTACCTGGTGAAAGATCCGACGCCCGACGACGTGCTGAGCGTGTTTGCGGGCATTCGGCCCCTCGTCACCAACCCCGCTCACGATAGTGGCAATGGAGACACATCCGAGATCTCGCGGGAGCACGTCCTGCACATTTCCAACAACGGGCTGGTTACCATTTCTGGGGGTAAGTGGACCACCTACCGCAAGATGGCCGAAGATACCATCGACCAGGCCGCAACCCTGGCCAACCTGGATGAGAAGCCGTCGGTGACGGCCAACCTCCACATCCATGGGTGGCACGAGCATCCCGAGAAGTTTGGATCGCTATCAAAGTATGGCTCAGATGCGCCTGTGCTGGAGGGTCTGATTCGGGAAAACCCTGCATTGGATGAACAACTGGACGAGCGCCTCCCGATGCGTGCCGTGCAGGTGGTCTGGGGTGCGCGGCATGAGATGGCCCGGTCTGTAGAAGACATCCTTGCCCGCCGCACCCGCTCGCTGTTGCTGAACGCAAAGGCCAGCATCGACGTCGCGCCCCGGGTGGCCGAGCTCATGGCCGAGGAACTTGGCCATGGCGAAGACTGGCAGCAACAGCAGGTAGAGAACTACACCGCGCTGGCAGAGCAATACCTCATGCCTGCCCTTGTGTAACCGCCCGGGCGGGGGCTTCCCCCGCCCTCTGCGGCCCCACCTTCGAACCGAATGCCCCGCGCCGTCGCGCGCTCACAGCATTCCCCTCTTTCCATTACTTCCTTCTCCCTATGAATCACTCGTTAACGACCTACTACCGGCGCCTTGCCTACACCTTGGTGGTGTTCGTGGCGCTCTCCCTCTCCGTTCAGCACGCCAACGCCCAGCTGGTCTCGTATGAGTCCGATGATGGATGGAGTCTGGGCGTAACCGGAGCGATCCCTGTATTTCTGAATGCCTCCACGCATACGGACTTCAATGCTGACGGCAGCGATCAATTCGCCACCCGTGTGATGTCCGGCTTCAACCCCGGCAACGTCACCTTTGCCGTTACGGCGCCCGAGCAAAACGGGGTCACGGTGTCGGGAGTCTATCAGATCAACCATCACCTGCACGGCCCCAGCATTCAAAACTCGGGCCTGTTTGAAGGACGTATTGCAGAGATTATCGTTGCCGGCGACTTCGGTACGTTCAACGTGGGTAAGGGCTTTGGCATTTTCAACAGCTCCAGCATTGGCGACAATGGAAGCCAGCTTGGCGTAGGCCGCTTTGGCGGCCCTGACGCCGCCGATGCTACCTTAGGGCGCATTGGTACAGGCTACACGTACGCTAACTTTAACCCACGGATCACCTACACCACGCCAGATTTAAGCGGATTCACCCTTAAGGTGGGTCTGATTAACCCGGAGAAGCCCAGTGGTGCTGCCGTGAGCAACCGGTCGGCCGATGTTGAAACTACAGCCCCCCGCGTGGAAGCGCAGGCCAACTACCTCCTCGGGTTTGAGGGCGGAAACGTTGACCTGTGGGCCGGTGGTCTGTATCAGGACGTGGATGTCATCAGCGAAAACTTTGACTACGGTATGACCGGATGGGACGTAGGCGCGCGTCTCAGCGTGGCCAACTTCCAACTGGCGGGGAGCTATTCTGAAACAGAAGGCATTGGTGCCGATGGTCTCATTGGCTTAAGCCTGGAAGGTGACGCACTGGCGCAAGCCAACGTGGATGCGTCCCAGTGGTACGCGGAGGGCCTCTATGACTTCGGGGGTGCCGTCTTCGGCGCCAGCTACGGCGAGGGATCGCAAGATGCGACCACCACCGTGCTTGGCAGTGCGCCGGACATCACAAACGAGCTGCTCATGGTGTTTTCCCGCATCACAGTGACGGATAACCTACTACTCCTGCTCGAATTCCAGGACTTCTCCACGGATGCGCCGAGCTTCACGGACTACAACGCCTTCATCCTGGGGGCGCAGTTGACCTTCTAACGCTCCTCGATTGGTGATGCCCTGTAGTGAAAAGCCTCCACCCGATGGTCGGCGCCTGCGGGTGGAGGCGGCATCACCCTTTCGACGTACCTCTGTGGTGTCTTCTATCTGTATTGAACCACTGCACTGTAGTACCAGCCCCAATGGCCGGTTGTGCATGTACTTCCCCCCTACTGACCTTTTCATTAGCTCCCCATCCTCATGGAAGCACTGCTTGAAGTCAATTGGTTATACCTTGTAGTAGCAGCCTTTGCTGGAGGTGCCTTCGGCGCCTCTATCGGCGCGCTACCTGCCTTTATTTTTACCGGCTTCATGGTGATTGCCGGTGAAGCTGGTGGCCTTGGCGGGGTGACCGGCGATATTGCCTTTGGGGCAGTGTTTGGGCCCCACATCTCGTTTGCTGGAGGCGCTGCAGCGGCAGCCTACGCAGCGAAAAAAGGCTATATGGAGTCAGGCTTTGATTTCCACGAAGCTAAAAACATCACCTACGCCCTCGGCACCAAAATCGATGTGCTGGTGGTGGGCGGTCTCTTCGGTGTCCTTGGATTGGTGATTACCCAGATCTCCGTCGGATTCGCGCTGCCGTGGGATGGCATTGCCATCGCCGTGGTGTTATCAGCCATCTTGCACCGGGTCTTCCTGGGCTACAGCGTGATCGGGAAGGTACAGGGCAGTGGCATCCTGGACATGACGCCCTTTGAGCGCGAAGACAAGCGCCAGAGCGCCGAAGGTACGGTGGACGATAACATGAAGAAAGCCACTGACCGGCTTGCTGCTGAGCCCTGGTTGCCCCATCAATACACCTGGGGATCGGTCGCCTTCCTCGGTCTCATTGTGGGAATCTTGGGAGCGTTTATCGCTATCGCCACCGGGAGCCCGTTCCTGGGCTTCGGCATCAGCGCGTCGAGCCTCTTCTTCCTGAACTTGGGCGTCGCTAACTTCCCCGTAACGCACCACATTACGCTCCCATCCAGCACAGCTGCCCTCGCTTATTTTGCTACCGTGGGGAGCACGGTTGATAGTGCAGGCATGCTGGCTGAGTTTGACCAAGGTACCGTGTTTATGGGACTGCTCGTGGGTGGCGTCTTCGGTCTGATCTGCGCCGTCTTCGGTGAGTTCTTCCAGCGCATCTTCTACGCGCACGGTGACACACACGTCGATCCGCCTGCAGCGGCGATTACTTTCGGCACGTTTCTGATCGCCCTGCTCTACTTCGCAGGTGTGTTCAGTACCGGTGTCTGGGTACCAGGCACGGTGTAAGCATGCGCATCACGCTCGGACACGATTCACGCCGCAGGCTCCTCTGCCGGGGGTCTGTGGCGTTTTTATTTTCACCCTTTCGCATACCTTTCCCTTCAACGACCCCTACGCCATGAAGAAACTCATCAATGCCCCAGAAGACGTCGTAACCGAAGCCCTGCACGGTATGGCGGCTGCCCATCCGGATCTGCTTACCGTGCATTTTGATCCGACCTACGTGATCCGCGCCGACGGCGTGCCGGAGGGTAAGGTGGCCCTGCTCTCAGGCGGCGGCAGCGGACACGAGCCCATGCACAACGGCTTTGTAGGCCAGGGTATGCTGGATGGCGCCTGTCCGGGTGAGGTCTTCACCAGCCCCACGCCCGACCAGATGCAGGCCGCCACGGAAGCCCTGGACGCTGGCGCCGGGGTGCTCCATATCGTCAAGAACTACACAGGCGATGTGATGAACTTTGAGATGGCGGCAGAGCTGGCAGAGGCCAGCGACGTCGAGGTCCAGAGTGTGGTTGTGAACGACGACGTGGCCGTGGAGGATAGCACCTACACCGCCGGTCGGCGCGGCGTGGGCGGAACGGTCCTCATCGAGAAGATCTGCGGCGCAGCCGCCGATAAGGGCCACTCGCTGGATGAAGTCGCCGATCTGGCCCGTCGCTGCAACGACGAAGTCCGTAGCATGGGCATGGCGCTCACCTCCTGCACCGTCCCCACCGCCGGCGAGCCGACCTTTGACCTCGGCGAGGACGAAATGGAGATCGGCATCGGCATCCACGGGGAGCCTGGCCGAAAGCGCATGGCTATTGAATCGGCTGACGACATCGTTGACCGGCTCATGACCCCCATCCTGGAGGACCTCCCCTTCAAGGACGGCGATGATGTGCTGCTTTTCGTAAACAGCATGGGCGGCACGCCACTGATTGAGGTGTATCTGGCGTACCGCAAGGCGGCAGAGATCGCGGAGAAGCACGGCCTGAAGGTGGTGCGCAACCTGGTCGGGCCGTACATTACCAGCCTGGAGATGGCTGGCCTATCCATCACGATGCTCCGCATGGATGACGACCTCGTCGATCTGTGGGACGCGCCCGTGCACACGCCTGCGCTCCGCTGGGGCGTGTAGATGCCCCGCCGCAGTAAAGCGCCCTCCCGGTACTTTTGCTCACCAACCCTTTCCTCTATGCCTGTCACTGCTGCTGACCTTCGCGCCTGGATCCGCACCTTTGCGGACCAGGTAGCGGAGGAGCGTGCGTACCTCACCAAGCTGGACTCCGCCATTGGCGATGGCGACCACGGGCAGAACCTCAACCGGGGCCTCTCTCATGCTGCCGAAGGCCTCGATAACGGCAACGACGACCTGCCATCGACCATGAAATCGGTGGCCATGTCCTTGATCTCCAAGACCGGAGGGGCCAGTGGCCCGCTTTACGGCACCTTTTTTATGGATGCCGGAAAAGCCGTGGGCGAGCGCCCCGAGCTGGACGTAGCCGGTGTTGCCGAGCTGTTTCGGGCCGGGCTGGCGGGCGTCCAGCGGCGGGGCAAGGCAGAGCCGGGCGACAAGACCATGGTCGATGCCCTCTTGCCCGCTGTAGAGGCCCTGGAGGAAGCTGCGGAGAACGGCGAGGCGTTACCCACGGCCCTAACCAATGCAAAGGCTGCTGCGGAGGAAGGCATGAAAGCCACGACCCCGCTGCAGGCCCGTAAGGGCCGGGCAAGCTACCTTGGGGAGCGGAGCAAAGGGCACCAGGACCCCGGAGCAACGTCATCCTACTATCTGGTCGCCGCAGCAGCCGACACCTTCGGCAGTAGCGCCTGAGCGGTGCCGCACTTTTTCCATCACGTAGGAGCGTACGCATGGTTGGCCTTGTGTTGGTCTCTCACAGTCGCCCCCTGGCTGAAGCGTTGGTCCCTCTCATCCGCGAGATGGCCTCCGAGGAGGTCCGCATTGCCATCGCGGCGGGCATCGATGACGCAGGCGAAGCGTTCGGTACGGATGCCATGGCCATCGTGGAGGCGATCCAGGCGGTAGACACGGGCGATGGCGTGCTGGTGCTGGGCGATGTGGGTAGCGCGCTCCTCAGCACGGACATGGCGCTGGAGTTCCTGTCCGACGAGGTCCGGAGCCGCACCCGTCTTACCGCCGCCCCGCTGGTCGAAGGGGCGCTCTCTGCAGCCGTGCAGGCCAGCATGGGTAGCCCGCTGAGCACCGTGGCCGCGGAGGCCGAGCAAGCCCTGGCACAGAAGCGGCAACATGTAGGTGCGGATGAGACGGACGGCGATCCCGCGGCAACCGATGACGCGGCTCCAGCGGATACTGGCGCGCCCGAGGCCGTCGGCCCCGAGGCTCCCTACATCGAGGAGCCCCTGCGCAACGCTCATGGCCTGCATGCCCGGCCCGCGGCCAAGCTGGTCCGCCTGGCGGGCCAGTTCGATGCGGCCATCACGGTTGAAAACGTGACGGATGGGCGCGGCCCCGTGCCTGCCCGGAGCCTTTCTGGGGTTTCCACCCTGGCGGCAGGCGAAGGCGACAGCGTCCGCATTGCGGCGGAGGGTCCGGATGCTGAAGCGGCGCTCGATGCCATCGGGGCTCTCCTTCGCGATGGGTTCGGCGAAGCCAGCGAGGAGGCATCCGGCACGCCGTCCCCCGAGGCGTCCGGCGAAACCCCGCCCGCGCCTCCAGCAGCAGAGGAAGCAACGGCCGATGACATCCCTCCGGGCGTGCTTCAAGGGATCGGGATTCAGGGAGGCACAGCGGTTGGGCCAGTGCTTCCGGTAGCAGACGCGATGCCAGATATTCCAACCACCCCACCGGAGGACCCGGAGGCGGCCTGGCAGGAGCTGCAGGAGGCCCTCTCAACGGCCACGACGAAGCTCACGCAGGAGGCGGCCGACGCCACCGGTGCCACCGCAGGTATTCTGGACGCGCATGCGCTACTGTTGGAAGACCCCGCGCTCCGCGACGATGCGCGCCACCGCATCCTCGACGCGCATGCGCATCCGGCCCGCGCCTGGATGGATGCCGTGGAGGCCCTGGCCGATCAGTACCGCGCCACCGACGACACGTATCTCCAGGGCCGAGCCGCCGATGTGCAAGATGTGGGCCGGCGCGTACTGCTTATACTACTGGGAGAGGCCGACCATCCCACGATCCAACCCGACCCGCCCGCTATCGTGGTAGGCACGGACCTCCCGCCGTCGTTGGTGGCCGGTTTCAACCCGGATCATATTCTCGGGGTGGTGTGCGCAGGCGGAAGCCCGACGGCTCACAACGCTATCTTGCTGCGGGGCCACGGCATTCCTGCAGTTTTCGGTGCGGGTGCGCCGGTGGAGCAGATGGACGAGGGCACCCGGATAGGGCTGGATGGAGCGGCCGGGCATGTCTGGATCGACCCGGCGGACGACGTCGTGGCCCGCCTGCAGCAAAAACAAGCCGCCGCCACGGAGCGTGCTGCAGCCGCCCAAGCGGCCGCGCACGAGGACGCTACCATGACCGACGGCACACGCATCCAGGTGGAGGCTAACGTGAGCCAACCGGCGGATGGCGCGGCCGCCGCGCGCCACGGGGCCGATGGGGTGGGCCTGCTCCGTACGGAGTTTCTGTTCGACCAGACCGACGCCCCACCGACGGAAGAAGCGCAAGTAGACGCCCTCAGCACCGTTGCCGACGCCCTGGGCGACCGGCCCGTTACCGTCCGCGTATTGGATGCCGGCGGCGACAAGCCCTTGCCGTACCTCTCCTTTCCAGATGAACGCAACCCCTTCCTGGGGCTGCGTGGGATTCGCGTGCTGCTGCGGCATCCCGATCTCTTTGAGACGCAGCTGCGCGCCGTGCTCCGCGTGGGCGCCCGCCACAACCTCCGGCTGCTGCTGCCCATGGTGTCGACGCTGGATGAAGTGGAGGCCACACGGGAAGCGGTGGAGCAGGCACGGGCGGCTCTCCAGCGCGATGGCCTTGAAGCAGCGGCTACCCTCTCCCTCGGGATCATGGTAGAGACGCCCGCCAGTGCCCTCTTGGTGCCGCAACTGGCTTCGCAGGTTGACTTCTTTAGTATTGGCACGAACGATCTGACGCAGTACGTCATGGCCGCTGATCGCGAGCACACGGGCCTGGCCGACCTGTCCGACGCGCTCCACCCGCCGGTGCTGCGGCTCATCCGTCTCGTAGCGGAAGCTGCACCGCCCGGCAGCGTCAGCCTGTGCGGGGAGGCTGCCGCAGACCCGCAGGCCATCCCCCTGTTGCTCGGCCTTGGCGTACACCGGTTGAGCATGCGGCCCGCTGCGATCCCGGAAGCGAAGGCACGTATCCGGCAGCTGTCGTTAGATGCAACAACGGCGCTTGCAGAGGAAGCGGTGAACGCCTCCTCCGCACGCGCCGTGCGCGATCTGGTAAGATCACATCTCGAAATGATTTAGCCGCCGACGTCGTAAGGCTTCAACCGGCGACGTGGTACGCGGGACGGTATACGCGGGACGCGGGTTACAGCAAGCCGCTGCATCGAGCCGCACGTATCAAGCCAGACGTCAAGCCACCGGTTCTTTCTTCAGGAAGCTCTCTGCCCGCTT
>CAYFRR010000017.1:24666-28887 GCA_964345505.1 uncultured Rhodothermales bacterium | reverse complement strand
GGTCGCACGGCTGCGAAGCGCAATCGGCGGCTTAGGCGTGGCATCTAAAGTTTGCCCTGCAAGAAAGTTCTGTACGCCTCCAGGCGCGGCGAGCCCCCTTCACGCGGCCATGGAACCCCTCCGGCTGAAAGCGCTTTTGGTCATCGCTTGCTTTACGGGACTGGATTGCAACCCGTGAGCTTCTTGCTATTCCCCACGTGCGCACACCTTCTCTCATGGCCATTTCCTCCTCAGCCACCACGGTGCCCCTGAGCCTGCGGGCCCTGCTGCGCGACCTCATCGATTATGCCGGGCTCTTTCCTCCGGCTGGGCTGCCGCTTGCGGAGGCCTTTCCGAACTACCTCCGCTACCGCACCGAGCCCGAGGCGTGGATGCTCAATCACTTCATCATCCCGCTGGCGCAACTGGATGACTTGGCCGCCTATGCCAGTGACGTCCCCGGGGATGCGCCCGTCACACTCTCAGTGCTGGGCCAGGGTGGCGACGATGCCGAAGCGCTGACGCAGGGCTTCACCGCCACGCTGCAGGCGCTCGATACTCTGCACGCCGCCCATGCCGGCCGCTTTGAGGCCCGCGTCGTAGAAGTCCGCCTGCCCCCTGCGCTGGCCGACCAGAACGCAGCGGCCCTGCCCGAGGCTATGGATGCGCTGCTTGAAGCGCTGGGACAGCAGCTTGCCGCGGCATCGCTGGATGCGCTCGACCTCTTCCTGGAAATCCCCCTCAACCGACCGACGTCGTTCTTCGACGTAGTTGCGCAGGCGCTCACGCGGTTTAACAGTCAGGCCGGGCTGGCTACCGGGCTCCGGGTCGGTGTCAAGATGCGCACAGGGAGCACCGCACCGGATGAGATTCCCCCGGCCGCGGATGTGGCCCGCGCGCTCAACGCGTGCCGCCGCGCCGACGTGCACTTCAAGGCCACCGCCGGCCTGCACCATCCGATGCATCACTACAACGAGGCCTTTGGCGGCACCATGCACGGCTTCTTTAACGTGTTCGGTGCTGCCACGCTGACGACCGCGTATTCGCTTTCCGACGACGAAGTGACGCAGATCCTGCAGGAAGAGCAGGCGGGCGTCCTCTCCTTTACCAGCGAGGGCCTCACCTGGGGCGACCGGCGCGTACCGGTGTCCCTGATCGAAACGGTCCGCGCCCGGCGTGCCTTCTCGTTCGGCAGCTGCAGCTTCGATGACCCGCGCCAGGACCTCCGCCGCCTCGGGCTGCTCTCGTAAGGCTCCGCACCGTGTTTTCGCCCCTTTACCTCTTCTCGATCCCCCTTTCCCTGCTCATGACCCCAGAGACTACCGACCCCACGCTTACCTCGTTTATCGAAGGCGCTGCCGACTCCCCGTTCCCTATTCAGCACCTGCCGTATGGCGTCTTTCGCCCTTCAGATGACGCGCAACCTCGCGTGGGCGTGGCCATCGGCGCCTACGTGCTGGACCTTGGCGTGCTGGAGGACGCTGGCCTCTTCACGGACGCGACGTTGCAGGACGCGTCGCCCTTCCGCCAGCCGACCCTGAACACCTTCATGGGCCTGGGGCGCCCGGCATGGACGGCCGCGCGGAAGCGAATCAGCCACCTGCTCCGTGCCGACACGCCGACGCTGCGCGACGATGCGGCGCTGCGCGACCGGGCGCTGCACCCGCACGCGCACGTCACGATGCTCTTGCCCGCCGACGTCGGCGATTACACCGACTTCTACTCGTCGAAGGAGCATGCGACGAACATCGGGACGATGTTTCGGGGGAAGGAGAACGCCCTCAAGCCCAACTGGCTGCATCTGCCCGTAGGCTACCACGGCCGGGCCAGCTCCATCATCCTGGATGGCACCGACGTACGCCGGCCTTGCGGGCAGCTCAAGCCAAGCGACGACGAGCCGCCCGTCTATGGCCCCAGTCAGCTGCTCGACTTCGAGCTGGAGATGGGGTTCTTTGTTGGCCCGGGCAACCCCCTCGGCGAGCCAATTGCGGTGGCAGATGCCATCGACCACATCTTTGGGATGGTGCTGGTGAACGACTGGAGCGCGCGGGACATCCAGAAGTGGGAGTATGTGCCGCTCGGCCCCTTCCTGGGGAAGAGCTTTGCCACCACGATCTCGCCGTGGGTCGTTACGATGGACGCGCTGGAGCCCTTCCGCACGCAAGGGCCCGACCAGGAGCCGTCCCCTCTTCCCTACTTGCAGTCTGAAGAAAACCGCGCCTACGACATCACGCTGAACGTGAACATCCAGTCCGATGGCATGGATGCGCCGCACACCGTCTGCCGCTCCAACTTCAAGTACCTCTACTGGAACGTCTGTCAGCAACTGGCCCATCACACCGTAAACGGCTGCAACATGCGGCCCGGCGATCTGCTGGCGTCTGGCACCATCAGCGGGTCTACGGAGGACAGCTACGGCAGCATGCTGGAGCTCTCGTGGAAGGGTACCAAGCCGGTAGACCTGGGGAATGGCGAGACGCGGAGCTTCATTGAAGACGGAGACCGGGTGGTCGTGAGCGGCGCAGCCCAGGGCGCCGACTACCAGGTTGGTTTTGGGCAGGCCAGGGGCCGCCTACTGCCCGCTCAGCCGCAGTACCCTGCCGCGTAGGCAGCCTGGCCCGACGGCTTTGCACGCCCTCCTGTCAACGGGTCTCGCGGCTGTGTCACAATTTCCGGCCACGGCCTGGGGGCTCTTGGGCGCAGCGTTCCGGCATTGCCGTTCTGGCACCCCTGCGTGGTGTGGAATGTGCCTTGCTCCAATTTGTGAGTGAAGTAGGCAAATGACCATGAGTTACCTCACACACTTACAGAGGTGAATAGCTATGACACGTATGATTCGCTTCTCTCCAAGCAACGAGCTGCGCCGCCTGCAGCGCGAGATTGACTCCGTCTTCCAGAACATGTACCCGGCAGATGGCGACCGCGAAGCCCCTGCAACGGGCTGGACGCCGCGCGTTGACCTGTCCGAGACGGAAGATGCCTATCACATCCACCTGGATCTCCCAGGCGTTGACAAAGACGATGTAGACATCAACCTGCAGGACGGCACGCTGACCATTCGCGGCGAGCGCAAAGAGCAAGCGCGCGAAGAAGGCACCAACACGGTGCGCGTAGAGCGTTCCTTTGGCCAGTTCTTCCGCTCCTTCACCCTACCGCAAACCATTAAGCAGGACGCCATCCGCGCCACGTACGACAACGGCGTGCTGGCGGTAGAGGTACCGAAGGCTGAAGAAACGAAGCCGCGCCGCATCGAAATCAACTAAACTCGCCTGAAGCGCGTCACACGCTGGCGCACCGCCGTCAGCAACAGCACTCCCGGTTGGGACCTACCAGCCGGGAGTTTTTGTTGTTGGAGTCTATTTTCCACTGTCGGTTGCGCCATGTCTACTTCTTCCCTCTCCACCCTGCGGTCGTTTCTGGACCGTCGCCTGACGGAGCCGCTCCCCGGTACCGAGGCGCAGTTGGAGATGGCGCCCGCCTACCGGATGGAGCCGGAGCAAGCCCAGGTAAGCGGCAAGCACTGCCGCGAGGCCGCCGTGCTGGCGCTGGTGCACCCCCACGAGAAAGGCCTGGCCGTGTTGCTGACAGTTCGGTGCGGGGATCTGCATGATCACGCCGGGCAGGTATCCTTTCCTGGGGGCAGCCGCGAGGCCGGCGAGGCGCACCGGCGCACCGCGCTCCGCGAAGCGCAAGAGGAGACGGGGCTCCCTCCCGATGCCGTTACACTGCACGGCGCCCTCACGCCACTTTTCGTTCCTCCGACCGCGTTTTGCGTCTACCCGTTCGTGGGCACCGCAGCCACACCGGTGGGCTTCACGCCGGACCCGCGTGAAGTCGACCGCATCGTGCATGCCCCCCTCGCCCGCCTGTTGGACCCCGAGGCGCGATGCTGCGAGCCCTGGGATCTGCATGGCACCACGGTCATGGTTCCTTACTTCGACATCGCAGGTTGCACCGTCTGGGGTGCCACTGCCATGATGCTGGCGGAGCTTGTCGCGATCCTACATGAAGCACCCCAACTGACCGAGCAGTCCGCAACGCACGGACCCACCGCTGCACCAGCGCGCCCAGACCAGGGCGATGCGCGGTAGCGTCATGCGATACATGCCTTCATCCAGCACCTCGATGTTCAATACCCCCGCATCCTGCAACCGCTGCTCCACGTCGCTCAGCACAGCCGCGTCAACCGTGGCAGACGGCACGATGGTGGCATCAAGGGCGCACCCTCGCCCAGCGCATGGA
>CAYFRR010000017.1:21849-24566 GCA_964345505.1 uncultured Rhodothermales bacterium | reverse complement strand
GCTGCCCCCAGCGGGGCGGAGGGCACCGGGCGGGGCTGCTCGGATTGCGCTACCGTTTCCAGAAGGTCGTCGTATGCGTTCACGTGCGTGCTCCATCCGAGGGGCTCGACAATGCCTTTGAGGGTCGGCAAGGGCAGCGGGCGCTCGTCGCCACCGAGGATGGACGCCAGATGGCTGAAGAGGTCATCCTGCGTGTCGTACAGGATAGGGGCATGCAGCAGGGGGCGGTGTAGCTCCTCCGGGATCAGCTCCGGATAGCTCAGCCGGCGGGGCAGCAGCGGGTGACAGCCGCAGTAGATCGCCTCCATCATGGCAATACCGAAGAACTCGTGGATCGCGGTAGAGACCACCAGGTCCGCCCGATGCAAGAGGCGGCTGTACTCGTCGAAGGTATCCGCGTAGCCGTAGTGCAGGATCCGCTCCGCGTAGCGCTCGAAGGCCCGCTTAAACGCCTCGGGCTGCGTGCGAAAGTGCTTTCCCGCCAGGATCAGACGGAAGTCGTACCCCGCATCGTCCAGCCGATTCATCACCTCGAAGAAAGCCCCGGGATTCTTGTCATACTCCCAGCGCTGATTCCACAGGATGGTGTAGGGTTGGGTTGACGGGCGGGGGCCATCGGCATCGCGGTAGGCCTCGTGGGCGTCCAAGTCCAGCCCCAGATACAGCACCTCACTCCGGGCCTTCATGTCGTGCACGGTATGGATGTTGGTGTGATCGGGAAAGTCGCGCAGCAACGACGGCAGGGCCTCCATGAACTCGTCGTGGTGAAACTGCGAGTTAAACACCAGCCGATCGGCTGCCAGCCCCGAGAGGTAATTGATAATGCCGTAGGCGCGGTCGCGCTTCTGCCCCTCCGGGATGGGGTAGGTCAGCTGGTTTTCATGGAAGAACACCACGGTAGGCACATCGCTTAGCATCGGCCGGGTCAGCGACAGAAAAGCGGGCAGGTTGACCATGTCCGATGCAAAGATCACATCCGGCACGAAGCCATCCTGATACGCTTTGATCGCCTTCTGCGCCAGCGATACGGCCCCACCTTCCATGCGCCAGCGCCAAAACCGCCCAGGGAGCGTGACCGTCTGAAACGTGTGCCGGCTATGGGCGACGAGGCTATCGAGAAAAACGCGATGGGAGCCGCCGTACCAAGGCTCCAGGGCAAGAACATTCACGAGTAGCAGGGGGCGGTTGGGGGAATAGATCCACCGTTGCACGGGCCATGGCGCGGGATGTGCCAGGCGATTGCAGGCCAAGGAAAAAAGCCTGATATTGATCATAGCGCCGCCCTCCAGTCAATCGGTGCTACCGCTTTACGCCCCGCCGCTCCTGCCCATGCGCCTGCCTCCCTCCGCCCTGCCACCGCTGCGCTGGCTGCAGCAGCATACCGCCGGACTCTTGCGCCTGCTCTACCCGCCGCAATGCCTCGGCTGTGGAGCGTCCGTTCCGGAGGTGCACGTGCCGCTATGCGCGTCCTGCGTACGGCGTCTGGAGCGGCCGGCTCCCGAGACCGTGCTGGACCACATCCGGCGCTTATCGGGAGGTGAACGGCTGGCCTCAGCGCAGGCGCTCTGGGCCTTCGATACGGGCGGCGTGGTACAGCGCGTGCAGCATAGCCTGAAGTACGGCAACCGCCCGGCTCAGGGCCGCACGCTGGGGCGCTGGATGCGCCACCTCTTCCCGACGGAGCACGCCGATAGCGGCCTCGTCGTGCCTATCCCCTTGCACCGTACCCGGCAGCTGGAACGCGGTTACAATCAGAGCGCGCTCCTGGCGGAGGGCCTGGCCGACGCACTGGGGGCATCGGTTCAGCCGGCTCTACGCCGCACCCGGGCCACAGCCTCACAGACCCGCCTCAGCCGGAAGCAGCGCCAGGCCAACGTAGCCGGCGCATTTGCCGTGCAGGCACCAGAAGCTCTGAGCGGGGCTACCGTCTACTTGATCGATGACGTCCTCACCACCGGCGCCACCCTTACCGCAGCGGCCGCCGCCCTTCACGGAGCTGACGTGGCGGCGGTGCATGTGGCCACGCTGGCGTTTGCCCGGAGCTAAGGGGCGCTATCCTTCAGCGCTACAGGCGCTTAGGCAACTTTAGCGCCATGGACCCGTCCATAGAGACAGGATGAAGACGTATAATTACACGCGCTCATCGCTGGTTTATCGCTCGGATGTTGCGCTTCTGGCTATTTAGTGTGCGGGGAACGCATGGATGTGGGTACGCAGGGCTTCCGTTGGGTGCATGGCGTGGTGGGGCTTCTGGCCCTTGGCGTCATCGTTGCGATGACCGGTTGCAGCAGCAGCGGTGAGGTGGTTGGCAACGAGCGCGCCATGCAAGACACAGCGGCGGTGGACATCGACGATAACGACCGCATGCGCGCTCGCCGCGTGGAGGACCTGCTCGTCGGGCGAGTCTCCGGCGTACGGGTGCAGCAATCGGCTCGCGGCATCCGCGTGATTATCCGCGGGCAGAACAGCATCGTGGGCAGCAGTGAGCCGCTGTACGTGGTGGATGGCATGCCCATAGAGGCGGCTCCCGGACGCGCGCTCATTGGTCTCAACCCGCGCGACATCGAATCCATTCGCGTACTGAAAGACCCGGTAGATACCTCCATGTATGGCATGCGCGGGGCGAATGGCGTGGTCATCATTAAAACCCTTACCACCTCAAGTCGGCCTGCGTCTGAAGACTCCGACGACGACTCGTCAGTGGACGCCTGACGCCT
>CAYFRR010000017.1:7302-21749 GCA_964345505.1 uncultured Rhodothermales bacterium | reverse complement strand
CTGCTTAGCCCGCGGTCTGCTCCTTCTTGTCAAACACCTTGTCAAACGTCGCCTCCGTGGGGGGGAAGTCAAACGTCTTCACCGCAGCACAGGCCTCCTCCGCGCCATGCTCCCGGTCCATGCCGCTATCTTCCCACTCGATGGATAACGGCCCAGTGTAGCCCGCCCGGTTGAGTGCACGGATCACCTCTTCAAACTGGATGGATCCCCGCCCGATGGAGCGAAAGTCCCAGTAGCGGTCCCGGTCGCCAAAGCCGGTGTGCCCTCCAAAGACCCCAACGGGGCGTGGAGTGTCGGCCCACCAGACGTCCTTCATGTGGGCGTGGTAGATGCGAGCGCCGAAGCGGTGGATAAACTCCACGTAATCGACGCCTTGGTAGCCCAGGTGGCTCGGGTCGAAGTTAAACCCAAAGGCGTTCCGGTGATCGATGGCTTCCATTGCGCGTTCCGCAGAGCGGATGTCGAAGGCGATTTCGGTGGGGTGCACCTCCAGCGCAAAGCGGATGCCTTCCGCATCGAAAACGTCGAGAATGGGGTGCCAGCGCTCGGCGAAGTCCTCAAACCCGGCGTCGATCATGCCCGGCTTGAGCGGGGGAAACGCATAGAACAGATGCCAGATGGAGCTGCCTGTAAAGCCGTTTACTACGTCTACCCCCAGCATTGCTGCAGCGCGCGCCGTGTCCTTCATTTCATCAGCGGCGCGCTGCCGCACGCCCTCGGGGGCGCCATCGCCCCAAACGCGATCCGGGAGGATGTCCTCATGCCGGGCATCGATCCGGTCGCAGACGGCCTGCCCCACGAGGTGATTGCTGATGGCGAAGACGCGCAGGCCATGCGCGGCCAGCAGATCGCGGCGGTCCTGGCAGTAGTCCGGCTCCGTAAGGGCCCGCTGCACGTTGAAGTGGTCGCCCCAGCAGGCCAGCTCCAGGCCATCGTAACCCCACGAGGCGGCCTTCGCAGCGAGTTCGTCGAGCGGCATATCCGCCCATTGTCCAGTAAACAGCGTTACAGGTCGTGCCATGGGTCATCCAGTGGTCAGTCAGACAGCAAACGAAAGGGGGCGGCTGTAGGGGCCCCGCCTGCTACAGCGCCCAGCCATCGCGCACGTCCTGGCGAGCGAGAAAGGCATTAGCATCCGGCAGGTTGGTCACGCGGCGCGCCTCGGCATCCCAGTGGATGCGGCGGTTGCCCGCCCGCATGGACACTACGCCCAGCAGCATGATCTGGGTGAGGCGTGCGGCGTAGCCAAAGTCCTGCGACAGCTCCTCTTCTCCCTTGATGGCCCGGACCCAGTTCATCTCGTGGCTCTCGTCCTGGATGCGCCGGTAGCGCTCCGGCGGGGTGCCATACGCATCCATCCGCTCGTCCGGCAGCAGCCGCGGGTTGCGGCCATACGTCTCGTGCATGAGCGTGCCTTCGTCCCCCGCGTAAATGACGCCGCCAAGGGCGTTAAGTGACTCATCAGCAGGCAACCCCTCGGGCCGCGGCGGCTGCAGCCCGCCATCGTACCAGGTCAGCCGCACGGCCGGCCGGTTGCCCCGCGCTGGAAACGTGAAGTACGTCATCGACGCATGCGGCCAGGACACGCCGTTAAACGCCGACGACCGGGTTTCGATGGTGTCCGGGTAGCCGAGGTCCAGCGCCCATACGGGATGGTCGATGAGGTGGGCGCCCATGTCGCCGAGCGCCCCGGTGCCGAAGTCGAACCAGCCCCGCCAGGCAAACGGGTGATAGGCCGGATCGTACGGGATCTCCGGGGCAGGCCCCAGAAAGAGGTCCCAGTCGATGTGCTGTGGCTTCCGCTTGAGGACCTCCGGTTGCGCCATGCCCTGCGGCCAGATGGGCCGGTTCGTCCAGGCGTGAACCTCGCGCACCGTGCCGATGGCACCGTCCTGCAGGTACTCGTTCACGAGCCGGGCATCATTTAGGGAGTGCCCCTGGTTGCCCATGGCGGCTACCACGCCCGTCTCATCGGCTACCTGCGATAGGGTGTGGGCTTCGTCGATGGCCCAGGTGAGGGGTTTTTCCACATACACGTGCTTGCCCCGCCGCATGGCCTCCTGCGCGATCACCGCGTGGGTGTGGTCAGGCGTGGCAATCACGACAGCGTCGATCGCCTCGTCCATCTCGTCCAGCATGCGGCGGTAGTCCTGGTACACGGCCGCATCGGGGTAGTCGGCGAACGCCTCGCGGGCATGGTGCAGGTCGATATCGCAGAGCGCGACGATCTGCTCGCTGTCCATCGCGCGGATCTTGCGGTGGCCGACGCCACCGACGCCCACGCCGGCAATACCGATGGTGTCGCTGGGCGCCTGATAGCCAGCGCCGCCCAGTACGTGCCGGGGCACCAGCGTAGCGCCCAGGCCGGCCAGGGCCGCGCGTCCGAGAAAAGAGCGTCGGGAGAGGGAATCACGCATGGGGTACGTACGGCTTGGTTACAGGGAAGTCACCGGCGGCATTACGCGGGTGGGGTGTAGGAGGCATCAACCCAGGAGCTGTCGTGGCCGCTCCGCACGGCGGTGTGGATGAAGTGCACGCCCCGCGCCCCGTCCTGCACCGTGGGGAAGTCGAGGTCGGCCGGGTCGGGCGCCTCGCCGCTCTCGTGGGCGGCGATGGTGCGCAGTGCATTGCCGTAGAGGTTGGCGAAGGCTTCCAGAAACCCTTCGGGATGGCCGGCTGGCGTGCGCTCCAGGCGGCTGGCCGAGGCGTGCAGGTAGTCGTGCCCGGCGCGGTAGATCTGCTGCGGGCCTTCCAGCGGCCGGAAGATGAGCGTGTTGGGCTCCTGCTGTGCCCATTCCAGCGCACCCTTGGTGCCGTAGACGCGCAGGCGCAGGTTGTTTTCTTCCCCGGCCGAGACCTGCGAGGCGTACAGTATCCCGCGCGCGCCGCCCTCGTACCGCACCAGCATGTTCGCATCGTCCTCCAGGGCCCGGCCCGGCACAAAGGTCGAGAGGTCGGCACACAGCTCGTCGATCTCAAGCCCGGTCACATAACGGGCCAGGTGCTCGGCGTGCGTGCCGATATCCCCAATGGCGGACGAGACGCCCGCGCGGTCGGGGTCGGTGCGCCACTCGGCTTGCCGTGAGCCCTCTTCTTCGATCTTGGTAGCCAGCCAGCCCTGCGCGTACTCGGCCACTACCTTGCGAACGGTGCCCAGCGTGCCGTCGGCGACGAGCTGCCGGGCCTGCTTCACCAGCGGGTAGCCGGAATAGTTGTGCATCAACAAGAACACGCGGTTGTGCTCCGCTACGAGCCGGCAGAGGTGTTCGGCTTCTTCTACCGTCGTGGTCATCGGTTTCTCGCACACCACGTGGAAGCCGGCCTCCAGAAACGTGCGCGCCATCGGGTAGTGCAGGAAGTTGGGCGTCACGATGACGACGACGTCGATGCGCTCGCTCTTCGGCAAGGCGGCCTCTTGCGCGGCCATCTCCTCGTGCGACTCATACACGCGTGCTGGGTCCAGATGGAGGTTCTTGCCTTGCGCACGTGATTCCTCGGGTACGTTAGAGAAGCAGCCGGCCGTAAGTTCGGCCAGCCCGTCCATCCCGATAGCTTTGCGATGGATCTCGCCGATGAAGGCGCCAGGGCCACCGCCGACCATGCCGTAGCGGAGCGTTCTGTTGAGGGGCATACCGTGAGGGAGGGGTTAGTCGAAAAGCGTGGTGAGGTAGGTATAGCTGTCCGTTACGCTCGCGAGGGGATCGCCGGGATTGTCGTGCTCCACGAAGGCGTGCGCGATGCGGCCCTGCGCCTGCGCCGCTTCGAAAATATCCGCAAACGGGATCGTCCCGGCGCCCACGGACACCATCGACGGGTCGTCGTCGGGCGCATAATCCTTGACGTGATACAGTGGGAAGCGCCCCGGATGGTCTTCGAGGTAGGCGACCGGATCGGAGCCCGCGGCCACCACCCAGAAGAGATCCAGCTCGTAGCCGACCAGCGACGGTTCCGTGCGCTCCAGCAGCACGTCGTACGGCACAGTCCCGTCGATGGCCTCAAACTCGAAGTCGTGGTTGTGGAAGGCAAACTGCAGCCCCGCATCGGCGCAGCGCGACCCGATGTCGTTAAACGTGTCGGCCAGCGCGCGGTAGTCATCCAGCGTCTGCCGGTCCTCTTCCTGAATCCAAGGGCAGACGATATACTCATAGCCCAGCGCCTGCGCCTCATCGAGCGTTTGGGGCAGCGCGTCGGGCGTGAGTTGCTCGAGTTGGCGATGGCCCGCCGGCGCGCGGAGGCCAGCCGCGTCCAGCGCGGCCCGAAAGTCGGCGGGCGACAGGCCATGGTAGCCAGCCGTCTCCACTTCCTCGTACCCAATCGCTCCCAGCGCCGCGAGCGTGCCGGGCACGTCTTCATCCAACAAGGTGCGGAGCGTGTAGAGCTGAACGCCCATGGCGAAGGGGCGACGGCCCGTGGCTTCGTCGGCGGCGTCCAGCTCGGCGGTGTCCGGGGTGCCGTTGCACGCGGCGGCCCCGAGGGCGCTGGCGCCAAGGGCTGTCAGTGCGGAGGTGGTGAGAAAGGTGCGGCGGTTCATAGCGCAAGGGGGATGGGAAAGGGGGCCACGATTCAGCACAGTAATCATCACACGGCCCACGTCCGGCCGATCTCCTCCAGCGGCTCGCAGCCGTCGTAGCGCCCCGGCACATGCACGTACTGCAGCTCTTCCGTGGCGCCCGGCTCCGAGGTGTAGTAGCCCACCATCGTCAGCTCTTTCAGCTTGTAGAAGAACGGCATCAGCGTCACCTCCAGCTCCGAGGGCTGCCGGGTGCCCTCCACCACGTCCGTCGGCGCGCTGTAGGTGGCCCAGGCGGCGTCCATCTCCACCACCACGGTTTCGCCCGATTGCCCATTGGCCGCGTCCACAAGCTGCTGCATCAGCGCAGCGCGCTCCTCGGACGTCAGCCCAAGAATGCCATGATCGGAGGAGGACGTGGCCATAGCGTCAGCTTCCTCGAGCCCTTCGACAAAGTGGGCGCGTTCTTCGGGGACCATCCAGTAGGTCAGCATCTGGTCGATGAACCGCTCGACGCCCACATCGCCCGCGCCGGGCGTGTCGGTGGACGGGATGATGGTGTCCGCCAGCAGACGGAGGCGCTCGGCCGCGTCCGCAGAGAGCGTCTCGGGCGTCCAGCCGTCGGCCTCCGGCGCCTGGCAGCCGCTCATCACGCCGGCCACGGTGGAAAAGGAGAGCGCGCCGCCCGTCAGGAAGGCAATGCGCGTAAGGGCTTCACGTCGGTTCATATCGGAAGGATGGAAAAACGGGTGGGAAACGCGGAGGAGGGCTATAAACAGGCCTACAAACGAGGCTACAAGGCGCCATTGTTGACTTGCTCCACGGCGTAGTCGACGGCACGGGCGGTCAGCGCCATGTACGTCAGGGACGGGTTCTGGCAGCCGGCCGACGTCATGCAGGCGCCGTCGGTGACGAACAGGTTGGGGACGTCGTGCGCCTGGTTGCGGCCGTTGAGGACCGACGTCTCGGGATCGGCACCCATCCGAGCCGTACCCATCTCGTGGATGCCCTCGCCCACCGCGTAGTCGTTCAGGAACGGCGTCACGTTCGTCCCGCCACAGGCCTCCAGCATCTCGGCCGCTTGCTCGGCCATGTCCTGCCGCATGTTCTGCTCGTTCTCGCTCAGGGAGGCGTGGAAGCGCAGGACGGGCTGCCCCCAGTTGTCGGTGACCTCGGGGTCCAGTTCCACGTAGTTCTCGTAGCGCGGCAGCATCTCGCCAAAGCCGAGCAAGAACATCGACCAGGGCCCCGGCTCCCGCAGCGACTCCTTGAAGTCAACCCCGAAGCTATCCGAGCCGATGCCGCGAGCCCAGCCGGCGCGCGAGGCCCCGCCCTGGTAGCCGTAGCCACGCAGGAAGCCGTCCTGCTGATCGTCGCCGATGTTGCGGAAGCGCGGGATGTAGATGCCGTTGGCGCGGCGGCCGTGGTAGTACTGATCTTCATACCCCGGCATCTCAGCAAACGCGCCAGCCTTGAACGGGTGGTCCATCAGGTAGTGGCCCAGGGCGCCGCTGGAGTTGGCCAGGCCGTCGGGGAAGTCGTTGGAGGTAGAGTTGAGCAGGATGCGTGTGGAGCCGAGCGCGGAGGCGCAGAGGAAGACAAGCCGGGCATGAAACTCCAGCGTCTCCTCCGTTTCCCCATCGATTACGCGCACGCCGCGGGCGCGGCCCGTCTCGGCGTCGTAGAGTACCTCGGTCACGATGCTATGGGGGCGCAGCGTCATGTTACCGGTTTGGCGGGCGCTCCGCAGCCCCCCCACCTGCGAGGAGTAATACGCGCCGTACGAGCAGCCGCGCGAGCACAGGTTGCGGTACTGGCAGGCCCCGCGCCCATTGTGGGGTTGGGTCAGCATAGCCGTCCGCCCGATCGTCATGGTGCGGCCCGGGAAGTTGTCCTCAATCCCCGTGCGCACATCCTGCTCCACGCAGTTCATGTTCATGGGCGGCAGGAAGTTGCTGTCGGGCAGATGCGGGATGCCCTCCGCCTGCCCGCTGATGCCGACGTAGTCTTCGACGTAGCCATACCAGGGGGCGAGCTCGTCGTAGCGAATCGGCCAGTCAATGCCGTGCCCATCCCGCGAGGCGGCCTGCAGGTCGAGGTCGCTGAGCCGGTAGCACTGCCGGCCCCAGGTGAGGGAGCGCCCCCCCACCTGATGGCCCCGAATCCAAAGGAAGTCACTGTCCTCGGCGAGGGTGTAAGGGTTCTCCCGGTCGTTCACGAAAAAGTGGGCGTTGCTCTCATTCACCGGCCCGGCCTGCGACTGCACGTACTGCTCCTCCTGCATCTTGCGGCGGTCGGTCTCTCCCCGAAACGGTACGTCCCAAGGACGGTCCTCCTCGGTCACGTAATCGACCGAGTGCTCCACGTTGCGCCCCCGCTCCAGCACCAGGGTCTTCAGGCCTTTTTCCGTCAGTTCTTTGGCGGCAATGCCACCGGAGATGCCCGAGCCCACGACGATCGCGTCGTAGGTCTCGGGGCCGTTCAAAATGGACGCACGTGCTCGCATGAGGACAGCAGGATGATACGATGGGAAACAACGGTGGACGGCACGGAGGGGCAGTGCCGGGACTTCAGGACGGGTGCAGGGCCGCAGGGCCTGGCTCGCGACGGGTGGAGCGCCTACAGCGGACTCACCTCTTCAGCTAATTCTTCCGGGTCGCCTTCTTCGTCCAACACCTTGTCATGGAAGGCAAGGATAAAGAAGATCAAGATGACGGCCGCAAAACCGGCTGGAATCAGCCAGAACCCAAACCATTCGGTCAAGGGCAGCCCGGCGCGTTCGTCCAGGAAGAGGTTATAAATATACCCGGCAATCTGTGCGCCCACCAGCAGGCCCACGCCGTAGGTGGCCAGCACGATGAGCCCCTGCGCCTGTCCGCGGGTCTTGTCGGTGGATTTCTTGTCGACGTAGATTTGCCCGGTCACAAAAAAGAAGTCATACGCCACGCCGTGCAGGGCAATCCCAGCAATGATCATCCACGTCACGGGGTCGGGCGCGCCGATGGCGAACAGCGCGTACCGCGCTACCCAGGCCAGCATGCCCATGGCCAGCATCCACTTCACGCCCAGGCGCACGAAGAAGAAAGGCATCAGCACCATGAAGACGACCTCGGACATTTGCCCGATGGTCTGCACGCCGGCGATGTTGTTAAATTCGGCAGCCGCCAGAAAGAGCTGCGTGAAGTTGTAGTAGGCGGCCAGGGGGATACAGAGCAAGACAGACGCGGCCAGAAAGACGTAGAACGCGCGGTCGCCCAGGACCTTTAGTGCGTCAATCCCGACGATGGATTTAACGCTGACGGGTTCGCCCTTGGCGGGTGGCGGGGTGTTGGGAAGCGAGAAGCTGAAGAACCCAAGCACGAGACTGGCTCCGCCAGCCAGGAAGAGGGGCGCGGCGGTCTGCTCGGGAATGTCGGCCGTCACGTAGACCAGCACAAAGCTGATAATCAGGCCCGCGACGATCCAGCCAATGGTGCCGAAGACGCGGATGATGGGGAAGTCTTTCTCCTGGTCCTCGATATGCGAAAACGCCACACTGTTGGCCAGGCTGATGGTGGGCATGTAGCACAGGTTGTACGCCAGCAGCATCAGAATAAACAGCGTCGGGTTGATGCTGGTGAACGGCACGGCAAACATCAGGATACCGCCTATGATGTGCAGGAGGCCATATACCTTCTCGGAGTCGAAGTACCGATCGGCAATAAATCCTAAGAAGAAGGGCGCGATGATCGCGGCCAGCGGATTCACCGTGAACGGCCAGTGGGTGAGGTCGCCCATGCCATGATTGGCCATGTACACCGCGATGACCGTGTACCATGCTCCCCAGATAAAGTACTGGAGGAACATCATCGTGCTAAGCCGGGCCTTGGTCGAGTTCATACGTGAGGCGAACGTTGGTACCGAGGGTGGGGCGGGAGGTGACGTGCGTTGAAGCGCGGGGGTAGCCGGCACAGGCTGCCGGGGCGCTCGCGCGCTGTACGCCAGCATACGGCGTAAGCGCTTACAATACGCCCAGCGCAGCCTGCTGCCCTATAGTATAGGATGCGACGTGGAATAAAACAATTCCTTCACGCTTCCGAAAGCAATCCGGTGTCGTGGCGTGGGAGCGCTTTCATCGGTTTACTGCCGGCGCCCGTACCGCTCTCCTTTGGGTTGGCGTATAGGGTCGCGCTCCGTGCTATTGCTCCAGGTCGCGCACCCAGATCTGCCGAAACTGCACGCGGTCTCCATGGTCCTGCAGGCGCAGGGGGAGGCGCGCGTCGTGGGCTTCGTAGCGCGGGCGCTGGTAGTGCCCCACCGGACCGGTTAGCTCCACCCCGTCCTGCACCAGGATGCCATTGTGGAAGACGGTCATCTTGGCCGGGCGTGCGACCTCGCCGTGCTCGTCGAAGCGGGGTCGCTGGAAGTGAATGTCGTAAGTCTGCCATTCCCCGGGCGGTCGCATGGCATTGACGAGCGGGGGGTACTGCCCGTAGATCGCCGCCGCCTGCCCATCCGGGTAGGTCTGGCTGTCGTGCGATTCGAGCACCTGCACTTCGTAGAGACCCATCACGAAGATGCCGCTGTTGCCCCGGCCCTGCCCTTCCCCCTCGACGTCTGCGGGGGCACGCCATTCAACGTGCAACTGCACATCGCCAAAGCCCTCGCGCGTCTGGAGGTCGCCGGTGCCGGGGGCGACCTCCAAGAGCCCGTCTTCCAGCACCCAGGAGGCCAGGCTTCCGTCTTGAGCACCCCATTCCGCGAGGTCGCTGCCGTCAAACAGCACCACGGCATCCGATGGCACCGGCGAGGGCTCCGTGGGCGACGGCCCGGGATTTACGCGCGGAGGTTGCGGGCGGTCTTCGTCATGCACCTCCCAATACACGGGGTTGCGGTCGGTGCGGTCTTGCGCATCGGAGGCTGCCACCGCAACAAATGCCGACGCGAGCAGCACAGCCGTTAATACCAGAGGAAGCGAGGGGGAGACGTTGGACATCGTAGCGGCAGTCAGGTGAGGGAGAGTGCAAGGAGACACAGGGGGATAGAGACGATAGTATCTGTAGCGGTTAGTGCGCGTGGGGCGGGGCGTCCGTCAGCTGAAACGGGGCAGGCTCGGCGGGTATAGGCGCCGGGGCATCGGCTCCTTCCACGATACGAAAATGCTGGTTGATGGGCAGGTCGTCGGCCACAAACGGCTCGCTGTCGGGGTGCGGCCAGGTGATGGTGAGGCGATCCACCTGCGCGGCCTGCCCCACCCCGATGGTCTGCTCTACCGGCGAGGCCCCGAAGCTACCCCCGGTGCTGATGGTGCGATGGATGGTGCGCTGCTGGCCGTCCGCGTCCGTGACGTCGAGCGCGAGGCGTGCGCCCAGGGCGGCTCGGTTGGCGGTGGTCCCTTCCAGCGAAAGGCCGATCCAGTTGTTGTCATGGCCCGGATGGGCAAAGAGCACGTTATGGGCCTGATCGCCTTCCACCGCGCCGCCCATCACGCTGTAGATGTCGAGGTGGCCGCTTCGGGTAAAGTCGGCAAAGGCCACGCCGTGCCCTTTCTGGATGTGGCCTACGCCGGTATCGAACGTGGCTTCGTTGAAGAACGCCCCGTCCCGGTTGAGGAAGAGGCGGTTCGGGATGAGCGACTTGAGGTCGGGCGCGCCTGTGCCCACGTAAAAGTCGAGGTAGCCGTTGCCCGTCAGGTCGCCAATGTTGGCGCCCATGGTGTACATGATCTTGTCGAGGTTGACGCGCCGGGCCACGTCGGCGAACGTGCCGTCGCCGTTGTTGCGGTAGAAGCGCGGCTTCTCTCCTTGCACCGGCCCGCCCATATACTCGGCCGCCACGTCCTGCGCGGTGTACTCAAACATGCGGGCATCATAGCCGGTGACGAAGAGGTCTTCGTGGCCGTCGTTGTCCATGTCCCAGCACCAGGTGGTAAAGCCGTAGGTAGGCTCCACCACCCCCGCTTCCAGCGCACGCTCCTCGAAACGCCAGTCCTCCAGCGACGCCCCGCCTTCGTTGACGAACAGCTTGTTCGGGCCGCCCATCACCGAGACGAAGAGATCGGGACGCCCGCTGTTGTTCACGTCGCACCACGTGGCGCCTTTCACGAAGGCCTTGACATCCACACCTACCTGCCCGGCGACATTGGTGAAGGTGCCATCGCCGTTGTTGGCGTAAAGCTCGCTGGGCCGGGCGTCGATGGAGTCGGTAGGGGCTCCACTCAGCGGGTCGACCGCGATGCCCGACTCGTTCCCCACGAACAGGTCCACGAAGCCGTTGCCGGTAAAGTCGCCCCAAGCGGCGGTTTGGGTGGGGTGGTAGGAGGCGAGGCCCGCCGCGTAGGTGACATCGGTGAACGTGCCGTCGCCGTTGTTGCGGAGGAGCGAGTTGGGGTAGTTGCCCTGATCGGCCAGCCAGGCGCCGCGCAGCACGAAGACATCCATATGGCCGTCGTTGTTGTAATCGGCCGACACCACATTCAGCCCGCCCACGAGGCCCTCCAGCCCGGCTTCTGTGGTGCGATCTTCAAAGCCACCCGCACCGTCGCTGGCGTAGAAGCGCATCTGGTCGTCCAGGCCGTAGGAGGTCACCAGGATGTCCGGGTAGCCGTTGCCGGTGAAGTCCTCCACGGCGGCCCCGCCCGAGATGCCGTTGTGGGCAACGCCGAGATCCATCGCGACATCGCGAAAGCGGCCCAGCGACGTGTTGCCTTCGGGCTCCAGGCCGCGGATGAGGAAGCGGTCCTCCACGCTGTCCGGATACGCGCCGAGCGTCATGTGGGCGATGTTGTAGAGCCAGCGCGCCACCAGATTCGTGCTGAAGCGGCGATGTAGCTGAAAGTACAGGTCGGCCGCCTCTTCAGAGCCCCGCCGCAGCTGATGGACCCCTGCCTCTTGCACCGGGATGATGCACGAAGCCGAGGTAGGGTTGGCCAGGCAGTTTTCCTCTTCTCCCAGCCGAAGATAGGCCAGTGCCAGCAAATCGATGAGGCGTGCATTGCGGTTTGTGAGCGAGGCCATACCCACTCCCGCCTCCTGCGCAGTCCGGCGAATCTGGTCGATCGCCTCTTCGGTGCGGCCGGCATTGATGAGCTCTTGCACCAGCATCAGGCGTAGCTGCTGGCGCTGGTTTGGGTTTTCGGTTTCATCAAGCTGCTCCAGCAGCAGGTCGGCCCGCCGGCCATTCAGCAAGAAGAAGTCCTGCGGTCGCTCGAAGGCTTGCGCGTTCAGGTCGTCCAGCACGTGCACCATCTTTTCCGTGCCCTCCAGGTCTACATCCGCATAAGGTTCGGAGGCCGTGGGCTCATCGTCGGGGCTGCCGCACGCGGCAAGCGCCACGAGCAACAGCAGCAACGGCAGAGCGCGCCAGTACAGCAAGGCGTTCATCAAAACAGAAGAGCTGGGGTGGGAAGATTAGGGACGCCGGGCGGCGTTGCTATTCACGACGGCCAGGTTGGAGATTGGCGGTACGGTACTATGGGCTATCGATGGGACGCCGGGACGCGTCTCTACGCGTTCGATCAGGTGGCGGCCCACTTGTGCACCTTGCCGGATGCCTTCGTCGATGGCCATCGGGTAGTGGATGCCGCCGTAGAGCCGGCTGATGGCCGCTTCATTGGAGGCTTCGAAGAAGGAGTCGAAGCTCCGCACGGGCAGCCCGTACTCCGCCACCACCGTGTCCTGGTAGGCAAAGGTGTTGCCGTAGAGCGCCGTCAGCACTTCGCTGGCCGCGCGGGAGATGACGCTGTGGCCGCTCGTGTATTCGGGAAACGGCGGCGTTTGCAGCAGCGGGATCCAGCCCTCGTCGATGTGTTCATTGATGACCGTCTCGGGGCGAATCAGGCTGCTGCGGTACTTCTCATCCCAGTTGCTGATGAACCCGTCGGCCAGCGCCAGGGACGTCAGCATGTACGTTTCGGCAGCTTGCAGCAGCGAACGCCCGTCTTGCCGGGCGGCGTTGGCCGCGATGCCGATCCAGTGCGCGCCGGGGGTCATCTGCTTGGTGGCGAATTTGGCGTGCCCGTGGACGTGCAGCGTGTAGGGATTGCAGTCCCAGAAGGAGGCAATCTCGCGCTTCTCGCCTTCTACCGTGTGGCCGTCGTAGGCCATCACCGCCTGGAGCTCCTCGTAAAAGTCGCTTCCCTCGTCCATGCTGAACGGCACGGGCGGCTCGGGTTGGAATTGATCGGCTGCATCCAGCGCGAAGGGCCGGAGGTGCATCCAGTTGGGCTCGATGCCGTCCATGTAGGCCGGGGGCGTGGGCATCCAGCGCCCCGGCTCGTCTTCCCGCACGGTGTAGCTCGACATCCCGCGCGTCTCGCGGTAGAAGTCACCACTCGCCCAGTCCAGCACGTGCTTCCCTACCGCCGCTCCATAGGCGAGGGACCGCTCCCGCACCTCGCGCGGCAGGCCCAGCGCGTCGATCTGCTCGTTAAACCAGGTGCGCGTGGGCGTCAAGCGGTCGCGCGAATACATCATCGCCTCCGCTACGGTAAAAAAGGCCTCCAGACTGGCCAGTGGAAAGTAGTACGCTTGTTCGGGATCCGGCGCGGGCACGGCGTCCAGCTCGTTGAGCTGACCAGCCATCGACCGGTAGGTGGAGTCCATCGGCTGTAGCGCTTCGTAGGCGGCCGTTGAGGCGTACGCGTAGACGCGGCTGGCTTGCGGGGGATTGCGGATGTCGTGCACCATCACATCCGTCATGCCTTTCATGGACGTGTGCAGCCACTCGGCTTCACCATCGGGCGGGGCCGAATCGCTGGAGGTGCAGGCTGCGAGGCCACTCCCCAGGAGCATACCTACCAGCAGCACCGGCAGGAAGGGCTTCCACCAGGAGGGGGCAAACGGTAGCATGGCGTAAGTCCTGATCATTCGGGGAGCGCTTAGTATTCGGTTCAGGTTCTCTACGGACCAACGCTATCGAGGATCGGTCCGGGGATTGGTCTGGGGAGTAACCCGCTCTGCAAAGGAGAGCGCCGCGTCATCGCGGAGCCGGAGTACCTGCAGGGTGGTGTCGTTGCGCGCGGCCACAAGCAAACGCTGATCGTCGATGGTGCGTAGCGCACGGAGGTGCCGCACCTGCCCGGTCAGCACCAGCCCGCTCTCGCGGAGGGGGACGGGCGCGAGGGGGGGCGAGCTGGCCTCCTGCATCTGCAGCAGCACGCCGTAGCTGGCATCGTACCGGCCGCGCAGGGGCAGCACATCGTGGAAGTTGCCGGCCAGCAGCACCTCCGGGGTGCCGGTACCGGTCATGTCGTCGATCATGATGGAGCGCACGGGAGCCAGCTGCGCCTCCACCGGGAGGTCCTCCAGCGCAAAGGTGCCATCGCCCGCGTTGTACGCCACCATCGACGCAAACTGCCGGGCTTCTTTCACCTCGGCCTGTCGGAGGACCGTCCGCGGAAAGATGTCTTCTAATCGGGCATCGGCAAAGTCCGTGTGGGTGGGGTACTGGCTCCGCAGGCCCGGAACGTGCTGCACGAAGCGGTCGCGGCCGTAAAGGGGATAGCTCGTGCCGTCCGCCTTGTAGAACGTCAGCAACGCCTCTGTGCGGCCCGTGTCGCCGAAGTCGTGGCGGTAGAGGCGCGCAGGCTCGTCGGGGGCGGCGCGGATATAGGAGTTAAGGCCCAGGTTGCCCAGCACGAGGTCGTCATAGCCGTTGCCGCTGAGGTCGGCCGCCGCCACGCTGTACCACCAGCCCTCTGTGCCCTCGAAGCCGGCCGCCGCCGTGCGGTCCTCGAACCGGCCATCGGCCGTCTGCGCCAGCAGCGTCACCGGCATCCACTCGCCCACCACCACCAGGTCCAGCCGACCATCCTGCGTATAGTCGGTCCAGACGGCATCTGTGACCATGCCGAGGTCAGACAACTGGGGCGCCACGTCGGCGGTGACGTCGGTAAAGCGGCCGGTGCCGTCGTTGGCCAGCAGAACGCTTTCGGGCGCAGCGCCGTACTCGCGGGCCA
>CAYFRR010000017.1:0-7202 GCA_964345505.1 uncultured Rhodothermales bacterium | reverse complement strand
AGCGGCTCCTGCGTGCCCCAGTGCTCGTTGCCGGCACTGACCACGTAGAGGTCCAGCGCCCCGTTGCCAGTGGCGTCAAAGAAGACCGCGTGCACGTCTTCGTGCGCCCGGTCATCGGCAAAAACCTCCGTGGACGCCGGGGCAAACGTGCCATCGGTCTGCTGATGGTACAGCACCCCGGCCTGGCCCTTCGCCCCACCCACGTACACATCATCCAGCCCGTTGCCCGTTACGTCGCCCACGGCCAGCCCGGGCCCTTCCCGCGATAGTTGCTGCGTGAGGAACGGCTCGCGGTTGTAGTCGATGAAGGAGCCTTCCGTGTGCACCACATCCAGCCCGCGCCGATCGGGCAGGGATTCAAACAGCGGCTGCTCGGGCGACTCCGGCTCATACCGGTAGCGCTCTGTGGCATCGTTCTGTCGCAGCGTGAGGAGGGTGTCGGCCGCCACATCCGAGAGGACCTGCGTGCGTGCATCCGGCCAGATCACCCGAAGCGAGTCGATCACCTCAGCAGTACCCAGGCCAAAGTGCAGCGTGTGATCCACCGAGGACTGAAAGCCGCGCGTGGGCATCTGCTCCAGCAGCTGCCGCTGCCCGTCGTAGTACACTTCTACCCTCGCCCCAATGCCGCCGGTGTTGGGCGCCGCGCCTTCCAGCGCCACCTTCAGGAAGTGATGCCCATTGCGCTCGCGGGCGTGGTTGCGATAAATGCCCGCGGGTTCGTTGATGTTGTTGATGACCAGGTCCAGCGCGCCGTTGTTGTTCAGGTCCACGTACGCGGTGCCGTTGGAAAACCCGGGATCGGCCAGCCCCCACTCCTCCGCGCGGTTGGTGAAGGTGAGATCGCCGTTGTTCTGGTAGGCATAGTTCGGGATCCGAATCTGCGGCATCTGCTCCAGCAGGTCGAGGTTTTCCTCCGTGATGCCCCGCTCCAGCGACGCCTGAATGGCCTGGTTGGAGATGTAGCTGATGTAGTCGAGGTCGTTGGGCCGGCGGTAGATCCCGTTGCTGATAAAGAGATCCTTGTGGCCGCTGTTGTCGAGGTCGGCAAACAGGGCGCTCCAGCTCCAGTCCGTGGCGTGGACGCCGGCCAGATACCCGATATCGCTAAAGCGCCCGCGCCCCCGGTTCAGTTGAAGGGTGTTGCGAGCAAACTGCGGATGGTACCCAAGGCTCCGCTTGAAGCGGTACGTGTCGTGCCCTTCGGCCATCACCGACGTCTTGAGGATGTCCTCCCGCTCGGGCTGCATGTCCAGCGCCGCCAGGTCCACAAGGCCATCATTGTTGATGTCGGCTGCATCCACGCCCATCGTGAAGTAGGAGGTGTGGCCCATCGCCTCGCCAATAACTTCCGTGAACGTGCCGTCGCAGTTGTTGCGGTAGAGAAAGTCGTTCTCGTGAAAGTCGTTGCCCACGTAGATGTCGAGGCAGCCGTCGCGATTGACGTCACTCACGGCCAGGCCCAGGCCATAGCCCGACGGTCCGCCGTAGATGCCGGCCTCCTCGCTCACGTCGGTAAAGGTACCGCCGTCGTTGCGAAAGAGGCGGTCGCCAGACTTGGGATGGCGGTCCTGCCGCTGCCCGATGCCGCGGAAGCGGTCCTCCGTATGGACGGCGTGGTTGAGCAGGTACATGTCGAGGTAGCCGTTCCCCGTGAAATCAAAGAACGCGGCCTGCGTGGAATACCCTTCATGCGCAAGCCCAAACTCCGCGGTTCGGTCCGCGAAGGTGCCATCGCCATTGTTGATATAGAGGATGTTTCGGCCGTCGAGGTCCAGATGGTTGACGGCCGAGACGTAGAGGTCGAGGTGGCCGTCCCCATTCACATCGGCCATCGTAGCGCCGCTGGACCACCCCGGCGGCCCTTCCACTCCGGCCCGCTCGGTGATATCCTCGAACTGGTAGTCACCTTTGTTTTCGTATAGGCGGTTGGCTTCAAGGTTGGAGGTGAAGTACAGGTCGGGGTAGCCGTTGCCCGTCACGTCCCCCACCGCCACACCGCCGCCGTTGTAGTAGTAGAGGTAGTTGAGGATGTTAACGGAGGGATCCTCGGGCAGGTGGTTCACGAAGTCGATGCCCGTGGCCTCGGGGGCGAGGCGCTCAAACAGCGGCTCCTCGGACGAAGGCTCCTCGGTAGCGCAGGCGGTGAGGCCAAGCGTCAGCAGCAGGGCCAGCACCCCAAAGACGCGACGGAAGCCAACCAGCGGGCCGTTACCTCCCCCCATGTCATCCTGAACGAGGTCACGAGTGAAGAGCCTGCCCTCGACCTGATCGAGGGATCTCCCATCTACCGGAGTGCCCCGGTGCCCACCAGATGCTTTAAACACGCACGAGAGAGCCCTCGTCGTGTCACTCCGCCGGGATGACGGGCAGGACCGTAACCAAGCAAACAGATCCATCAGTCAAAGTACGGCTATGGGCGGGCAGCGACCGTGGAGGACGAGGCCCCCGTGGGCGTCAGGAAGAGCGCGGTGTCGTTGTTACGCGCAGCCATCACGGTGGGGCCGTGCAACGCATGGGTGAAGGCCATTAGGTGCCGCGTCTCGCCCGGCAAGCGCACGCCACGCTCCCGCGCCGGCACCATCGTAAAGTCGCCCGAGCCGTCGCCGGCCAGCAACATCCCCCAGCTCGACCCCATGCGACCCAGCTCGGGCTGCACGCCGAAGAAGTTGCCCGCCAGCAGCAGGTCAGGATGGCCGTTCTGCGTCATATCCCCGACGTGAATGCCATACACCGGCGCCTTCTGCGCCAGACGCGGTAGCGAGCGGACATCGAACGTCCCAGTGCCGTCATTCAGCAGGACCACATGGTCGAACCGGTCGGCGTGGCGGACGGTGGCCTGAGCGCGCTCTTCTTCGGTGAGCACGTCGGCGATGGTTGCCTCGGCGTAGGCCTCAAACGTCGGAAACTCCGACCGGATGCGGTTTAGGCCCTTGGCCAGGTCCATGCGAAGCTTGAAGGGATAGGCCACGCCGTCTTCATAGTGGGAGAGCACCTGCTCTATGTTGCCATCCCGATCCATGTCATCCACGTACATCCGGACGGGCGCCTCGGGGGCGGTGTCGAGGCGCGTGTTGAGGCCGAGGTTACCCACCACGAGATCCTGATGGCCGTTCCCGGTGAGGTCCGCCGCGGCGATGCGGTTCCACCAGCCGTGCATGTCGGCCAGCTCTGGGCGGTCAGCGCGGGCCAGCGTGCCATCGCCCTGGTTCTCAAACACCACGATGGGCATCCACTCGCCCACCACCACAAGATCCAGCCGGTCATCGCCCGTCACGTCCACCCAGGCGGCGTCCGTTACCATGCCGATATCGGCCAGGCCCGGGGCGAGGGTATCCGTAGCGTCCACGAAGCGACCCTCGTCGGTGCGCCGGAGCAGCACACTTTGCGGCGTGCGGCCATACTCAAACGGAATTAGCCGGCCACCTACAAAGAGCTCCTCGCGCCCGTCGCCCGTCAGGTCGGCCGCCGCGGCCACGGAGCCGCTCACGTAGCGCTCGGGCAGCAAGGCATCGGAGGCACGGACGAACGTACCGTTTCCTTCATTCAGGTACAGCCGATCCGTGAGCGCCTCATCTGCTGGCGCAAACTCATTGCCCCCGCTCACCACGTAGAGGTCGAGCTGGCCATTTCCCGTGGCATCAAAGAAAGTAGCCCCGACGTCCTCGGCGCCCTGGTCTGCGCTAAGTAGGTCATTGGCGGCCCGAACAAACGACCCATCGCGCTGCTGCAGCAGGAGCTGCCCGGGACGCCCTTTCGCTCCGCCGATGAAGAGGTCATCCAGCCCGTTGCCCGTGACGTCAGCAGCCGCTACCGCTGGACCTTCACGGGAGAGCATCTTCGGGATGAGCTGATCGCGGTTGAAGTCCACAAAGTCGTTCTCCTCGTGCGCGACCGTCAGACCGATATCGTCGGTCACATCCTCCAGCAGTGCGGCGACCTCTGCTGGTGAGACCCGATGGGGATTTTCGGCCTCGGCGGGCGTGGCATCGGCCTGGTCCACCGTCAGGCGCTGATTGGTGGGCACATCGGTGAGGACCTGCTGCCGGTCGTCGGGCCACAGCACCGTCACCTGCTCCAGCGTGTCGGCCGTGCCCACCCCAAACGTGAGCACGTAGTCCACGCTCGACTGGTAGCCCCGCATGGGCATCTGCTCCTGATGATAGCGCTGCCCCGCGTGCTCGATGATGACTTTCGCGCCCAGCCCAAAGTGGTTGGGGGCCTCGCCCTGCAAAGCCACCTGCAGGAAGCGATGCTCGGTAAGCGTGCGGGCGTTATTGCGGTAGATGGAGACCTCCGCGTTGTTGTTGCTCACAATCAGGTCGAGGGCACCGTCCCCGTTCAGATCCGCATACGCGGCCCCATGAGAGGACGTCGGCCGGTCCAGCCCCCAGTCTGCTGTGCGGTCATCAAACTGCAGGTTGCCCTGGTTCTGAAAGACGTGATTCGGAATCGGCTCAGCCTCCATCAGGTCGATCAGGCTGAGGTAATCCACAGTGCCCGCATCGTCCACCCGGCCGTCGGCCATCAGGTCCATGCGCTGCTCATTGGCCAGGTAGGAGATGTAATCCTGGTTCGTGAGGTCGTGCGCCATCCCGTTGCTCACAAAGAGGTCTTTCTGGCCGTCCAGGTCGAAATCGGCAAACAGGGCGCTCCAGCTCCAGTCGGTCCGCGCTACTCCGGCCAGTTGGCCGACATCGCTGAACGTGCCATCGGCGTTATTCAGGTGCAGCATGTTGCGCATGTACTGGTGATAGTACCCAAGGCGCTTACGCCGCTGGTAGGTGTCCCACCCTTCAAACGACGAGGTAAGCTTCAGCCGCCGGTCGTCAGGGGGCAACATGTCCGTGATGAAGAGGTCCAGGTGGCCATTGTTGGTGATGTCGGCCACGTCGGAGCCCATCGAAAAGTGGCTGATGTACGGCAGCCGCTCCTCCAGTTCCTCGCTGAATGTGCCATCCCCTTGATTGATGTAGAGGTAGTTGCGCTCGAAGAAGTCGTTGGAGACGTAGATATCGGGGTAGCCGTTGTTGGTGAGGTCGCCTACGGCCACGCCCAGTCCAAAGGCGATCTCACTTCCCAGGATGCCCGCCTCCTCACTCACGTCAGTGAAGCGATCGCCGTCATTGCGGTAGAGGCGATCGCCGCCGCCCGGGTGGCGCACGTTCCGCAAGTTGCGCATCCCAAAGCTCCCGACCGAACGGAAGGAGTTGTTGAGCACGTACAGGTCGAGGTTACCATCGCGCGTGTAATCGAAAAACGCTGCGTGGATGGAGTACCCTTCGTCGTCCACCCCATAGGCTGCGGCTTGCTCCTCAAAAACCGGGATGCCGTCCGCGTTGGGCCCTTGATTGATGTAGAGCTCATTGGTGCGGCGCTCCCCATCGACATCGCCTGACTGGCAGACGTAGAGGTCGAGCAGACCGTCAGCGTTTACATCAGCCATGACGGCGCACGTCGCCCACGGCCCATCACCAGCCACACCTGCGATGTCCGTCACCTCCCGAAAGCGAAAGTCGCCTTCGTTCAGATAGAGCCGGTTGGCCTCCTGGTTTGAGGTCAGAAAGAGATCGGGCAGGCCGTTGCCCGTCAGGTCACCGGTGGCCACCCCCGCTCCGTTGTAGAAGTTGCGGTAGGTGTAGATGTTCATCTCCTGCGTGTCCGTCAGCCGGTTGGCAAAGTCCACGCCCGTGTAGGCCGGCGGCAGCAGCGTGAACAGCTGCTCGCCTTCAACAGGGGGCGCCTCCGCCATCGGCCCGGGCCCATCTGCCGTACAGGCCGGAAACAGGAACAGGCCGGAGAGCACGAGCGCCGAGAGCAGCAGCCCAACTCGGCGGTGTAATAGTAAACCGACGACCCCGTCCGATGAAGCAGAAAGACCGGGGTGCAAGGGCTCAGGTACGAATTGCATCTACTTATTAACCAATGGATGCAGAACAGCGGTGTAAGGTCCTAAACCATACAGAAGTCCGGCGGTCGACACCACCGGACTTCTGTACGTCGTTTCCGTGCAATCGCGGGCGTTAGTAGCCCGGGTTCTGGTCCAGGTTGGGGTTAGCGTCCACCTGCGACTGCGGGATCGGGAACAGCACCCGGAAAGGCTCGCTGCTATCCTTGAACTCCCACGCATCCAAGAAGCGCGGCTGCCCACCGCCCGCCAGGTCGAAGCGGATCATGTCGGCGCGGCGCTTATTTTCGAACGTAAATTCAAAACCTCGTTCGTTGTACACGGCATCCAGCGCAGCGGTCTTGGAGAGTCCGGTGCTAAGCGGCTGCGGCGGGTCGAAGACCAGCGCGCGCACCTCATTATTGATCACCTGGATCCCTTCATCGACCCGGTCCAGCCGAATGAGCGCCTCGGCTTTAATCAGCTGCGCTTCGGCCCAGCGATAGAAGACGAAGTTGTTGCCTGCCTGTCCTGCTGTCTGGTTAGGATCAAGCTCCCACTTCACTGGCCGGAACCCTTCTCCCTCGCCCGCACCCGTAATACCTTCGATCGGCTTGATGACCAGTGGATCGCCGGGACGCGTTTCCAGCGGAGTGGTGCTTTCATCGCTGAAGCATTCGTTGCCGAAGCAGCTCGCGTTGGGCTGCGCGTAGAGCTGGCCTTCAAGGAAGACGTCTTTCCGCAAGTCAGCATCATCGAAGTCGTCATAGTATTCCGTGAGCGCGCTGAATCCGTTCCACGGGGTTGAGGTGTTACCCTGGCCCTGTACCACCGTGTTGTAATGCAGCAACGACATCTGCCGGATGTAGCCGAGGCCATCCTGCGGCAGGTACTCGATGGAGAAGATGTTGCCCTGGACGCCGAGGTTATCCGCCGCAAAATGATCCCACCAGCTGTTCGGTGGGCCATACAGGCCGAGGTCCTCCAGCCGCTCGATCGCATCCAGTGCATCGGCATAGCGCTCCGTTCCAGGCGTCACGCCAGATTCGCTGACCGTACCCGTATATACCTCAGCGTTGAGGTACAGGTTGGCCAATGTCATCAGCGCCGCGCCACGGCCGAACTGGCCTTCTGGCACGTCGACCGGAAGATCGGGCACCGCGGTTTCGAGTTCATTCACCACGAAGTTGAACAGGTTCGCGCGCTCACCCGGAGGATCCAACGGGGTAGGCGGATTCTCTGGGTCCACCAAAAAGCGGCCATCTTCAAGCACGGGAAGCGCGCCGAAGTAATCCATCCCGAGCGCGTAGAAGAA
>CAYFRR010000016.1:7040-29061 GCA_964345505.1 uncultured Rhodothermales bacterium | reverse complement strand
CGTTCGCCACGGGTGATAAGATCATCTACTACCAGCAACGCTACTACCGGAGCGACCGCGTGGCCTACGAGCTGGAGCTTGAGCGGGACCCCTCAGGCCGGGATATCTCGAAGGGAATGTCGCTACAGGAATTTGAGCCGGTATTCAGATCCAAAGATGCGCCCGAGGGCTGATAGGGCATCAAGCGCAACGGCTCGCGGCTGGCACCGCGCGTTCCCGTATTTGCCCCTCCGTGTGGCCATCACGTGCCTCTTCTACTCCTTTTGCGGCACCGCTGGTGCGGCGCCCGACCGGTAGATTGCGGGCACCTGATGTGGCCCTTCGATAGATGCGTCCAGGTCGCGAATCAGCCCTTCGTCAAGCCGATAAATCCAACCGTGGATCGTCACCTCGTGCCCGCGCTGCCACGCCTTCTGGACGATCGTGGAGCATGCTATGTCGCGGATCTGCTTCCTCACATTCAGCTCACAGAGCCGGTCCCAGCGCGCCTGTTCGTTGTCCAACGCCTCTAACTCATCGGCATGCCGATGGTAGAGGTCTTTAATAGGCCTTAGCCAGTTATCGATGAGGCCGTGGACGGTGTGCTCCATCGCTGCTCGTACGCCGCCGCACCCGTAATGGCCGCAGACGACGATGTGGGGGACCTCCAGCACCTCTACCGCATACTGCAGCACCGACAGGGCATTTAGATCACCGTGGTCGATGCGGTTCGCAATATTTCGGTGTACGAATAAGTCCCCGGGCTCACACCCCACGATCTCATTGGCCGGCACGCGACTATCCGAGCAGCTCACCCACAGGAAACGAGGCGCCTGACGCTCGGTGAGCTTATCAAAGAAGCCGGGCGTGTGGCCTGCCGCCCACTCGCGATTGCGCTGGAGCAAACGATCAGGCATGAGTCCACGGCAGATGTGAAGATAGCGTTGTCTCGGTCGTATGACCCTGCCTACAGTTTGATCCGCCCATGCGCGTCCGCCCCGGCTGATCGTCCGTCGCGTGCCTACGAACCGTCGCCTTGCTGACCTTCTGCGCTCAAGAACTTTTTCAGCCGAACAACCTGTGTGTCCGAGACGAACATGACGCCCGAACTACTCTCAAAAAGGGGCGACAGCCCGTTGATGATTGCCTGTATCTTGCTTTGGTCACTGACGGCGAAAAACATCACCAGGCTGGCCTCATCATTGAAGAGCAAATGGCCTTCGTGGAAGCCGCTGGCCCCCCTGCCGGCTACGTTGCGGTGAATGGTGTATCCGCTCACTCCCGACCTCTCCAAGAGGTCTTGGACGAAACGTTCGCGCTTGCCCTTCACGATGATCTCAATCTTTTTGAGCGGATGAAGCGTGTGCTGTGTATTATTCGATGGATCGCTCATGGCACAAGGGGTTTGTCAATGTATGGGTAGCGGCATACGTGAGCTTATAACGCGAGCGTAGGCGCTGTGTCCTGGCCCTCCCGGGGTTTAGCGGATGGGATGGCCCACGTGCCACCCGGTTGGTACGCGCACCGCCTGTTACCGCGCTCCGGATCCAGGACGGTAAGGGCCATCCACTCGTGGTCGAACAGCGAGCGGAGTTGGGCATTGCGCTCCATAATTCGGCTGACCCGTGCTTGAGGCGCATGCACCACGGCCAACAGCCGGAGCGGATGATGGTAGGGGGTGGCATCATCGACCTGCAGCGACTGGAGCGGAAGCCCGGTCATCAGGTCTCCCCCGTTCCCCTGCCATATGCCTACGTTTCCGATCACGTTCTGTGTAATTTTAGAACCGCTGCCGTACACGGCATTGTCGACCGTAGAGAAGTAATACTGCATGTTGATCCACTCGCCCACGACGAGTGGGCCCGTCATGATCGTTTCCAGGGCGGTGCCTCGGGCGTCGGTCTGCCAGTTGTAGGCATGCAGGAACGCACGGCCGCTCAGGGAGAGCCCAGCAGTTAGCGCGCGCGGGGCGATGATGAACGCCGCGTTGCCCGAGAGCCCCCACTCCGGGCGCGTCTCGGCCCAGTCGGCGGCGCGGCGCGCGGTATCGGCCACGGCATGAGTGGGGCGCGATCCTTGGAGGGCGGGCGCTCGCTCGGCCGTGGCCTGGGCACGCGCGGTGTGCAGGTCCCGCCGGAGCTGGTCTACAATTCTGGCCTGCGCCTCGGTTAGCGTAGGCGAATGAAAAAGCTGTACCACATCGGTCGTGGTGGTATGCTCGGCCGCGAGAAATACCGTATCGTCAGGGATGTCGATCCCCCGCGCTGAAAGCACCTCCCGCACGGCGGGGTCGTTGCAGACCGCCGCCAGGGTCCGCGCGTTCGGGCCGCCTGGATGTCCGGCACAAGCGCCGCACGCAAGACTCGAGTCGTATGGGTTGTTGGTGGTTTCGCTGCCATGCCCTGTAAAGACCACCACGGGTGCAAACTGCTGCCAGCCCATCAGGCGAAAGGCCGCCTCGGCGTAGTAGGATCGCTCCTCGGCGCTCAGCCCCACGGGCAGCCCATCGGGCTGGTCGGCTGCAGGCTCGCGGTCGAGGGAGAGATCACAGAACGTATCCGAAGAGGGCATGCGCTGGGCCCACGCCTGCTGTTGGGTCCGCAGCCATCCAGGCATCAGCGTCCGCGCAGCCATGGCCATCCCGAAGAGCCCACCGGACGCTTCGACAAAGCCAAAGGCAGCGGCCACGTTGTGCTTGAGCGATTTGACAAGACGCCGCCCGGCCCGGCCCAGCGCCACCCACCGGTCGTACGTGGCGGCGGCATCGGGCCGGGTATCGCCGCGTTTCTCGTGGATGCGGTGTTTCGGATCTACAATTGGTGGACAGGATGTAATTCGTGCGTCGCTGCCGTAGGGCTGAAACTGCATCGGCAGCCCGAAGAATCCCGCGTAGCCAAACGTCTGGTAAGGGCCCGTCTGCTCCAGATGGCGCCGGATCACCTCCGAGCGCACGTCGATGCAAAACACAAGCTGGGCCTTGGGGCGGTCCGACGCGGCAGCGGTATCCACCGTCGAGGCGGCCCCCTCCAGGTCGGTGAGCAACTGCTCGCGATAGGTGGCTTCCCATGCCTCCAACCACGGCGCAGCCATCGCGGGGCGGTCCTGCCCGTTGCGCGGGGCACCTACCGCTTCATCGGATAGAGCATCGGGGGCAACCGGTTGCCCGATGGCACGCGCCGTGTGCAGGCGAGCGGCAAGGTAGCCGGTCATCGTAATGGGATGAGCGGCCTGCCACGCGTCGTGCCGGTCCTGCGACCGCCATTTAATAAACGACGCCCATCCCGGCAGTGCCGCCAGGTGATACCGGAGGATGGCCTCCCACTGCACGGACTCAACATCTGAAAGGGCCATAGCCAAAGCCTCCAGCGGAAGCTCCGGCAGGTCGCGCAGGCGGTCGCGGTGGGCGAGTGCGGTGTCGTAGGGGGCGACCACTCGCCAGGCCGCGTAGAAGCCCTCTTGGCGATGCGGCATAGCCCATGTGGCTTGTCCCTGATCTACAAACGCTGCCAGCCACTTCGCCATGACACGATTCAGCAGGCCGTCGCCTGAGCGGTCCGGGGCCGGTATGGCAGCCGCCGCCTCCATGCGATCCAGAAGGTGGGCTGGAGAGTCCGTAAGGCCATGGGCGTCCAGTCGATCGCTTAGGTGGTCGGCATCGATAGCCCCGGCTTTCCAGGCGGCGCGTAGCAGCGCCACGCTGGGATAGCCGTGTCCGCCATACAGCGCCTGGCCTTCAGCCACTGCCTCATCAAACGGGAGCTTTTCGAGCCCGGCCAGCGGATTAGCGGCGATGTAGGATTGAAGGGGCCAGCAACGCCCGAGCACCTTGGCGGCATTCTCGACGCGGGCGCGGAGGGCAGAAAGATCAGTGCGCATGGTACTCGGAGCGGTGCGTGGTAACAGTAGAAGGCGCAGGTTGCGACGTGTTGAGCAGAAGCGTGTAGAGGCGCGGACGCTCGTGGTGCCAGCCGCGTTCGACCGCGATGTAGGCCAGCACGAACAGTACGCCCACAAGGCCATGCATCAGGGAGCCGTCAGCGGGAGTTACGGCCATAGGCGTGTTGGCCGTCAGGGCGACAATAATGTTGTACACCAGCGCATACAGGGCCAGCGCAGGGAGCACAACCAGCGGCACCGCGACGGCCCGTGTGGTAGAAGTGAGCGCCGTAGTACGCAGCATGGTGTGAGCGGCATGCAGCACTGCCAGCACCACTACGAGCGTGAGGAGCAGCCCCCCATCGGGTGAGGCAAACGACTTGCCTGTAAGCCACATAAAAACCCCGCCGCCCGCGATCGCTGTGATAGCTGTGACCACGAGCGCGATCGCTCCAGAGGGGGCCCCGGCTTCCGCACGCGGCGGCTTCAGGTTCACGGCTGACCCCGACGAAAGAAACAGATAGGCTTTGTAGAAGCCGTGCAGAATCAGGTGGGCGATCGCCGCAGCGAAATAGCCAAGCCCGCACTGAAGCACCATAAAGCCCATCTGCGCCACGGTAGAACAGCCGAGCTGTCGCTTTACATCCACCTGTACGAGCATCCACGCCTGCGCGAGTAAGGCGCTGATGGCGCCAACCACCACAACGGCGAGCATCACCTCAGGCAGTCCTGCTACGACGGGGGCAAAGCGCGCCAGTAACAGACCGCCGGCGTTTACAAGCCCCGCGTGCATGAACGCTGAAACCGGAGTCGGCGCCGTCATGGACGATAGCAGCCAGCCGTGGAATGGAATGAGGGCCGACTGGATCATGGCCGCGACGGTAAGGAGTCCGGCGATGCCGATAAGCGGACCCGTCGACAGGCCGTCGACGCGCGGCAGTGCCTCCGAAATCGTAATCGCGCCCGTCTGCCCCGCCAGCAAGGCAAGCGCGGCAGCGAGGAGCGCGCTGCCGCCGAGGAACGACCAGCGGGCGCGCCGGGCCGCCGCCTGGGCCTGTGGCCAGCCGCGGATCAGCCCGATGAGATCTGCCAGCAACCAGCCCATGAGCGCCCAACAGCCCGCAAACAGCGCCAGGTGGTCAGCCGCCGTGAGGAGTAAGACCACGAGTGTCAGCCCGAAGAGCCGACCAAAGAAGCGGTCAAAATGGCGGCTGCCTTGCATGTAGCGCCGAGCAAAGCTATGCACGATGCCGCTTACAAAGGTGACCACAACAGCCATGATGAGCGTCAGGCCATCAATACGCAGCAGTGCGCCCAGCGACGCGTCAAGGCCGGCTACCGCATGGCCGATCAGCGCTGCCACGGTGCAGAAAAAGAGCAGCCACGTGAGACGCGTAGTGAGGACAGAGGTCATGAAACGATGAATCAAGTAGGCCAGAAACAAAAATAGCCGACTTTCAACGCCGAAGGGGCGTTAGAAGTCGGCCTACAATCGTTGCACCCGCTCAAAGCAAGCGTGTGCGCGGCTTGTGCCGGTTGCTATGTGGGGTGCATGCGCAACTCGCCTTGAGGCGCCCCGCGCGTGCAGCCAGCAAACGATAGGCTGCAAGGACGCCACACGCAAGGGCGCCCGTCTTCACTCACAAGAAATTAACAATTGTGTATCCGTTACCGCTCAAACGTGTCTTCCAGGCTTTCAGCCAGGCTAAACACGAACACACGCTCACCGGTACGCGCGCTGATGTCGGTATGCATGCTGATTACCTCGGCGCCCGTTTCGTCTTCCACAAACCCACGCAACGCGTCGCTGGAGCTCTCGATGAGGCGTGTTCGCATTTGCTTGATGAGCTCCACACCGCCGTTCTCGTGGCTGAGCTGCTGCTCGGCTGGACTCAAGATCCCTTGCAGCCGTACCACGACCAGGTCGTCCACGATGAACGTGCGAGCTTCTTTCGGCCCACGCCCTAAATAATCCCGTTCAAACCGAGAAATGGCTGCTGTGAGTTCACTTTCAACTTGGCCTTTGGTCCGGTTTACCATAGGTGATAGGGTCGGCTACATGGCAGACGATCTTTCGCGCGGGCTTGCATCTGAAGGACAGCCTTCACTACAGAGGATACTCCCTGTGGGGGGACTCCGCACCGTGCATAGCGCAAGGCGTTATCACCCGCGATGGGCGACTTCGCCAGCACACAGCACGTGTAGACGGCAAGCCCTTCGGCGTAGAGGCTCTTCAGATTAAGGCTCGTTAGAATAAACGCCCTACAGGTTTGTTGGTGGGGGTGGTGCATCGCTCGCCGGAAACGTCTCCTTCAGAGCGGTATCCTGCGCGTCGGTGTCAGCCTGCAGTAGATCTCGGCTTTCTTCCCCAATTAGCACAGCACAGAAGGTATCGAGCCGTACCACAGCGGCATAGGCTGCGCGACACGTGTCATCGTCGTCCGTCGCATGAGCCAGCGCGTCCTTTGAGGCTGCGAGGAGGGCGCGTAACGTCTCGCCAACGACATCTGCATGCGCAGACGAGCGATCGAGAAATGTCGCCAGCAACGCGGCTCCCTCGCTTACGTCCATAAGGGTAGACGCAAGTGCCTGATGATTGTCAGACTCCTCGCTCACCTGTACCTGGGCACGGAGGCACAGGGCGGCCGTCGTCCGGGCATGGTCGGCAATGGTGTGATGATCGGTGAGGGTAAGAGCGGAAGTTGAAGACATCGAAAAAGCAGATTGGGGGTGGTGGCTTGGAACTACGCACCGGGCTATACTCTACAGCCGGGGTATCCGGTTCATCTGCTGCTCGAAAGATATCCTGCCCACCCAAGGTATTGGCGCCTGGCCCTTGCCTGCTGGCACGATACTGGTAGCAAGAGTTCAAGGCTATCCTTATCCACCGTCGCAAATTCCGCCTATGCCGATGCGCACGCTACTTACCGGCCTCTTCGCGGGTCTTATGCTCCTCAGCACCGCTGGTACGGCGGTGTCTGCCCAGGAGCGCGATCCTGCGACGGCGTTTGCCGATTTGCGTGACCTCTATGACATGACCTCTGCCCTCTCCGCATCGTTTACCCAGCAGGTACAGAATCCCTTTGGCGAAACGCAGCGGGCTGCAGGGCGGCTGTTTGTTGAGGGAAATGCATTTCGGATTGAAATGGACGACCAAACCATCGTGGCCGACGGGGAGACCACATGGATCCACGACCTTGCAAACGGGCAAGTCCTGGTCAGCCCGTATGAGGATGACGCCGCGACGTTTGCGCCTTCCACCCTCCTGCTCCGGCTTGATGACTCCTTCGAGGCGGTTGATGCAGGTACCGACGAACGTGACGGAACCCGCCTGCACACGCTGACCATCACGTCTGACGCCCCAGAGGCGATGTTTACCTCGCTTCGCCTGTGGTACGAGCCGGACTCGCTTCACATCCTCCGCGTCCGGGCTGAGGATGTAAACGACACGGTCCTGACCTTCGACCTGTCGGACGTCACGCTGAATCCGGACCTGAACGCGTCGCTCTTCACGTTCGAGATACCAGACGACGTTGACGTCATCGACCTGCGCTCCTGACCCTCTCGCTGCCTGCCGTGACCACCCGCGTTCGTACAGCTCTGACCACTGGCGGTGGCCTTCTCTTGGCCATCCTCTTGCTGTACCTGGCCCTGCGCGGGATTGATCTAACGGCCATGATGGGGGCGTTGCGCACCGCAGCGTACGGCTGGCTCTTGCCGCTGTGCGCGCTTATTCTGCTCAGTGTAGGGCTGCGCGCCTGGCGCTGGCTCCTCCTCCTCCGCGCCCTTCCTGCTTCCCCAGTGGATGCCCGCCCGGCGACGCTCCGCACGGCTACCTACTCCGTGATGATTGGCTACATGGTGAATTACGCGGCCCCGCGGGCGGGTGAAGTGGCGCGGTCCGTAAACCTCTCAGCGCAGACGCATCATGGGGTGTCGAGCGTGCTGGGAACGGTGGTGAGCGAGCGCGTGCTGGACATGGTTGTGCTTGCGCTTGCCCTCGCGTCGTCTGCCGTGCTGCTGCTGGACCGCCTGCCTGTGGTACAAGAGCTCTTCCTGGATCCAGCCCAGACCCAGCTGGAGCGGCTCCCGTGGCTGCTGATCGGGGCTGGGCTGCTGCTCTCCCTCGGAGGTGCCCTGCTTCTCGTTCGCTACGTGCAGCGCCTCAAGCCCATGCTCCGCTCATTCTGGGATGGTCTGCAGACGGTCGGGCGCTCGCCCGAGCGTGTCGGGCTGCTGCTCAGCACAGTGCTGATCTGGTGCTGCTACGTGGGCATGGCCTTTCTTCCCTTCGTGATGTTGGGCATGACGGAGGCGTACAACCTGACGCTGGTCGACACGTGGGTCATCATGGCACTGGGTGCCCTCGGCATCGTCGTGCCATCTCCGGGAGGGGCAGGGTCGTACCATTACATCACGATCCAGACCCTGGTGGTGCTTTATGGTGTGGATGCGGCGGCAGCGGCAGGATATGCCATCATTGCCCACGGCGTGCAATTGGTGTTTTACGTCGCCGGCGGCGCCCTGTGTCTCGCGCTCCAGCGCATTCCGCTGCGTGACTTGCTGCAGCGCAAAAGCCCAACGGCAGGTAATGCCTGAACAGCGCTACAGGCGCGCCCGAGCGGCTTCGAAGAGCAGGATGCCGGCCGCAACGGATACGTTGAGCGACTCCATGGGCCCTGGCATCGGGATAGACACAAGGTAGTCGCAACGGGCGGCTACGTCTGGCCGCAGGCCTTTGCCCTCACTCCCCATCACGAGCACCGTGGGACGATCCCATGTGGTGTCCCACACTGAGGTGTCTGCCTCACCGCTGGCCCCGGCCACCCAGTAGCCGCGCTCCTTCATATGATACAGCCGCTCCGCCAGATCGTCCACCCGTGCCACCGGCACGCGGCGGGCCGCCCCCGCACTCGCTTTGATGACGGTAGCGTTCAGCGGCGCCATGTGGGTATCGGGCACGACGACGCCGGCCACGCCCGACGCAACGGCCGTACGGAGCAGCGCACCAAAGTTATACGGATCGGAGATGCGATCCAGGGCCAATAGCAACGGCTTGCGCTGCTGGACCTCGTTAAGCGTCGGCGCGATGGTCGCCAGCATGTCATCCAGCTCGTGGTAGCTGATGGGCAAGGCCACCGCCACCGCGCCCTGGTGATTGGCGCCGCTGGTCATGCGGTTCAGGCGCGCCTCGGGCACGTATTGCACGGGCACGTCCAGGCGGTCGGCCGCGCCGCGTATGGCGCCGATCACGTCCCCTTGGGCCCCCTGCTGCAGCAATACCTTATCGATTTCATCCGACCGGGCGTCGAGCGCCTCGCGGACGGGCTTGCGCCCGATGATTAGCGTGACATCGTCAACCGTGCTCATGCAGGCCTCTTAAAGTTGGCAGTAGTAAATGGTGTCAGGCATGCCCTGCGGTAGCAGCAGGCCCTGAGTGAAAATACCCCAGCGTTGATACCACCGGTGCGTGAATTCCAATTGGTACCGGTGTCGCGTGTAGCATGGCCCCAACTATCGCAACCTATGAAACCGCAGGTGCATTGGCAACGACGGGCCACGCACGGCATACCGTTCATGGTTCTTGTCTCAATCCTCACGTGTCGTGCCGCTGTATGCCCCGATTATTTATCGCCCTTGACCCTTCTGACGCCCAGCGTGAGGCCCTCAACCAACTCCGCACCGACGCCTTCCCTGCACGCTGGACGCCACCAGCGCAGTACCACCTCACCCTACGCTTTGTGGGTGACACAACCCCCGACCGGGCGTCGGCGCTCGAAGAAGCCCTGGCAGACCTCGCAGCCGCCCCCTGCCCCATCGAAGGCACCGGGCTGGGGACCTTTCCGTCGCTGCGCAAACCGCGCGTGCTGTACGCATGCGTCCACCCGGCTTCGGTGCTACTGGAATTGCAGAAGCAGGTGGACGCGCTGTGCGAGCGCCTCGGGTTCGCCGCGGAGCATCACGCGTTTACACCGCACCTCACCGTGGCCCGTCTGCGTAAAGCCGAACCGGCCACGGTCTACCGCTTTATTCGATCCCACACCGACTGGACGTATCCACCACATTCGGCCACAACCATGACCCTGTACAAAAGCAGCCTGCGCGCAGAAGGAGCGCTGCACACGGCCGTGGCGCACATTCCGTTACGTGAATGAGAAAGCCGTAGGGAATCCCTCGAGGTTCGGCCTACGTTTGCATTATACGATTATCCAATTGGCCTTTATGCCCCAATGACGAGAAAAGAGTTTTTCCGCTACGCCTGGATGGTCCCGGCCGCCCCACTGCTCTTGCAGGCCTGTGCCAGTGGCCAGTCACAGGCAGCGCGTAACGGCGACGACCCAGTGACCCCGGACTCGCTGGTGGTACATGCGCCACCGGAGACCTTCGATACGTTTGCACAATCAGAGAGCGCATGGCGCGATGAGCTGTCCGCCGAGGCGTACCACGTTCTACGACAGGAAGGCACCGAGCGCCCCTACGCCAGCCCGCTCCTCAACGAGAAGCGTGAGGGCACCTTTATCTGTAAGGGGTGCCACCTGCCGCTTTTTTCTTCGCATACCATGTACAAAAGCGGCACGGGCTGGCCAAGCTACTGGGCCCCACTGGCCGGGGTGCTGGGCACGAAGCGCGATACAAAACTGACCATGCCTCGCACGGAATACCACTGCGCGCGATGCGAAGGGCACCAAGGCCACGTGTTTGAGGATGGACCCGACCCGACGGGGCTACGCTTCTGCAACAACGGCGCGGCGCTCCGCTTCGTCCCAGCTGACGAAGAACTGCCACCACTCCGCACGTAGCTGCGCGCTACCGCACCCCCACTTGCCTCTTCACCAGTCCACACCCACGCCGCATGAAACGCTTTTTCCTGTTAGGCCCCACGGCCGTTCTTCTTGTGATGATGACCGGCTTATTCCTTTATGCCTCGGCCTCATCCGCGCCTGACGACCAAGCCGATGACACGCCGGACACCCTTGCTATCGATCCGAGTATCGCCGACACGGCCACGTTTGCGGGTGGCTGCTTCTGGTGCATGGAACCGCCGTTCGACCGGATGGATGGCGTAGCAGCGACCATCTCTGGGTTCTCTGGAGGCGACGTGGAGAATCCCTCGTACCGGCAGGTCACCGCAGGGGGCACGGGGCACCGGGAGTCGCTCCAGGTTATCTACGACAGCACCGCAGTGAGCTATGAAGAGCTCCTGCACGTCTTCTGGCGGAACGTCGATCCTCTCGATGACGGGGGCCAATTCTGTGACCGTGGCTACCACTACAGCCCGGCTATCTTCCCGCACGACACCGACCAGCGCGCCGCTGCGGAGGCTACACGGGACGCGTTGACCGACCGGTTTGACCAACCCATCGTCGTAGCCATCGACGACTTTGACGCGTTCTACGCGGCCGAGGAGTACCATCAAGACTACTACGAGAAGAATCCCGACCACTACTACCGGTATCGCCGTTCCTGTGGGCGCGATGCGCGACTGGAAGCCCTGTGGGGCGATGAGGCGAATCCTTCATGAGCCCTACCATGCAGCACCATTCCGTGCTGTAGGGCTCACCCTTTGATCTCCGTCACCAACTGGATCTCGCGCAATACGCCCTGCACCTGAAAGCACTCTTCAAACGTGCCCTTGTATACCACGTCTTTTCCTTTGGTGTGAACGGTCCACGCGTGCTTCTCCGCCTGTTTCACCGAGCAATGGGTGGCTTTCACCAGCTGCTCAATGACCTCATCGAAGCTGTGAATCTCGTCGTTGTACAAGATGACGACCCAGGGGTCGTTGAGCCGCTCTTCGGTTTCGTCCTCCTCCATCACCTCAACATCAGGGGCTGCAGGGGCAGGCTTGGCGCGCTCTGGACGGCCCACAGGTGATCCCATGGGCCACGTCATATGACCGTGGTCGTCAGGAGAAGAGCAAGGAGTGGACATGAGGTGCGGTGTTCGCGAACAGCTAATGATAACAGAAAAGCGTACGGCCACTCGCTCATGCAGCCGAGGGGGTTTCCACAGGTGTTACCTCTACAGAAAAGTCCTCCATCACTGGATTGGCCAGCAACTTCTCCGCTACTTCTGTTGCAATCCGTTCGGCCTCAGGCCGTTCGGTCACGTCAATTTCGAGATCGGCAAGCTTGCCCATCCGGACGGTAGTAACCTCGTCGTAATCGAGGGTCCCCAATGCTTGCTTGATGGCGCGTCCTTCAGGCTCCAGAATGGAGGGGCGGCGGGTAACGAAAATACGGGCGTGAAACATGGGCAGGCGAATCGTGAGGCAGGCTACTCGATTGGGGTGTTTAACACATCGCGGATGAACGCGAGCACGGCTCGACCGATCCCAACGGCCAAGTATACGCTTATGACGACCACAAACCCGAAATGGGGATGGTTGGTGAACGCAAACAAGATGATCAGGACGCCCCCGAGGGCAAACAAACTGGATCGGACCGGATGTAGGCGCAGGTGAGCCGGAGTAGGCGTAGGGATGGAGTCGAACGGGATACTTGAGATCATCAACACGGCAAGCAAGACGACAAGGGGGATCAGGACCGCCATGCCCTCTTGCCCCGGCATGGAGAACCAATCCGGGTGATTAAAATTAAGCACCAACACGGCCAGGAAGAGCGCCTGTGCCGGGATGGGCAACCCGGAAAAGTGGTCTTTTTTCTCGCCATCGAACTGGAGATTGAAGCGCGCCAGCCGCACCACACCGCAGATGGCAGGCAATGAGGACACGAGCAGGCCCAGCATGCCAAAGTTGTGCAGCCCAAACGTCCACACCAGAAAGGCGGGCGCTGCGCCGAACGATACCGCATCGGCGAGCGAATCCAGTTCTACCCCAAACAGGCTCGTGCCGTTCGTCAGGCGAGCCATCATGCCGTCCAGCGCATCGAAGAAACCCGCCAACAGAATCAGCCAGCAGGCTGCATCAAAGTTTCCCTCATGGGCCTGCGTGATGGCGATGAACCCACTGAGCAGGTTCATCAGCGTAAAGAACGAAGGCACGGCTGTGCGAGGGATCCGGCGCGTACGGCCGTCGCGGCGGAGGTCACGGTAGCGCCGCAGACGCTTGCGAAACTGGCGCTGCGACGCCGGTGGCCAGCGGCGGCCCTTCCCTTTCGACGAGCGATCAGCCATCACGCCCCCATCGTCGTGGCAGCTGCGCGCACCGTGGGGACTTCATCGGCGGGCGGCGTAGGCGGAATGGTGCCCAGCACCGTCTCGCCAGCCACCACCCGCTGCCCTACCGAAACGTTGAGCGCTACGTCCAGGGGCACCAGCACATCCATCCGGGAGCCAAACTTGACGATGCCAAACCGCTCCCCGGCTTTTACGGAGTCGCCCGTGCCGATGTGGTAGACGATCCGGCGCGCCATGGCGCCGGCAATCTGTTTGAACAGAATTTTACGGCCCGAGGGGTGCACCACCCCCAACTGCGAACGTTCGTTTTTCTCACTGGCTTTGGGATGCCACGCTACGAGGTAATCTCCCGGCACATACTCATCGAACGCAACTGTGCCGTCCGCCGGTGCGCGATTCACGTGCACATTCAGCGGGGACAGGAAAATGGACACCTGCTGCGCCTGGCTCTTGAGAAACAGAGGTTCGTGGACTTCTTTGACCACCACCACCTTGCCATCGGCTGGGGCAATCAGCAGGTTAGCAGCGTGAGGGGGCGGCGTACGCTTTGGATCGCGGAAAAACCACGTGGTGAAGCCAAGCGCTGCTACGCCGGCTGCTGCGATGGGCCAGTGGTACGGACGAGGCGCTTTTCGTGCTATTGCTAACGCGCCAGCGCATAGCCCGGCAGCGCCGGCCATCAATCGGTATCCTTCGGGAGCAAGCACAGATCAGTTGTCCTTTCGTGAGGGGTCGGATTGTGGTGGAAACGTACTACATCTCACCACAGGATGCGAATGTACGGCACCTTTCCCGGTTCGTTCACGCACGGACCAACCTCCGGGGACGACCCCGGACCATCGTGCCTACTGGGCGCCCCCACCCGCACGGTTCCATCCAGGGCCACCCCGACGACGGCAGGAGCTATCCGTGCCACCAGTCACGGTCCAGCGACCGGTACTGGATGGCCTCCGACAGATGTGCCGGTGTGATGGACTCCGTCCTCTCCAGGTCAGCGATGGTCCGACTCACCTTTAGGATGCGATCGAACGCCCGGGCGCTGAGCCCAAGCTTCCGGATGGCCGTCTTGAGCAACTGCTTCCCCTGGGCATCCAGCGCGCAGTGGCGCCGGACCAGCGTGGAGCCCATCTGCGCATTGCAATGCACGCCGGTATGTGCTGCGTAACGTTGGGCCTGGACGTCCCGAGCCTCCGTGACGCGCTGCCGCACAGCCGCACTGGGCTCACCATCGGATGGCTTGCTCAGCTCATCGAACGACACCGGGGTGACTTCGATGTGCAAGTCGATACGGTCCAACAACGGCCCGCTGATCTTGCCGAGGTACCGCTGCACCTGTGGTGGAGCGCAGACGCATTCGCGGTTCGGATCTGTGAGGTAGCCGCACGGACAGGGGTTCATGCTGGCCAGCATCATGAAGCGGGCCGGGTACTCGACCGTGAAGCGGGCCCGGCTGATCGTGATGCGTCCCTCCTCCAGCGGTTGCCTCAGCACCTCCAGCACCTGCCGCTTGAATTCTGGCAATTCATCCATGAAGAGCACACCGTGGTGCGCGAGCGAGATTTCTCCAGGCATGGGATGCGCCCCGCCCCCACACAGGCCCGCATCGGAAATGGTATGGTGCGGCGCCCGAAACGGCCGCGTGGCTACCAGCCCTCGACCGTTGAGCTTGCCATCGATGGAGTGAATCTTAGTGGTTTCCAGCGCCTCATCCGGGCTGAGGGGCGGCAGGATAGTAGGCAAGCGCCGCGCGAGCATGGTCTTGCCCGAGCCCGGGGGCCCGACGAGCAGTCCGTTGTGTCCTCCCGCGGCCGCCACCTCCAGCGCTCGCTTTACGTTCTGCTGCCCGCGGACTTCCGAAAAATCGACCACATGCTGCTGCGCCTGCTTGAAGAGCGCCCGCACGTCCTGCTCGAAGGGAGCCGGCCCGCCCGTACCGCAGATTACGGCCACGGCTTCGGGGAGCGAAGCGACGGGGTACACGGTCAGTCCCTCCACCACTGCCGCCTCGGCTGCATTCTCTTGGGGGACCACCAGTGCTTCTCGCCCGGCCGAGCGGGCCTCCAGCGCCATGGGTAGCACGCCCCGTACCGGCCGCACCTGCCCGTCAAGCGCCAGCTCTCCCATGATGGCGACCCGCTCCAGAGCCGCCTCGGACAGGTCGTCGCCATAGGCGGCCAGGAGCCCGATGGCAATAGGCAGATCAAAAGCAGCCCCCTCTTTCCGCACGTCAGCAGGCGCCAGGTTGACGGTAATTTTGCCTCGGGGTCGCGGCAGCCCGGTGTTGGAGAGGGCTGCAAAGATCCGATCCAGGCTTTCGCGCACGGCCCCGTTGGGGAGGCCCACCACAGTGTATTTGGGCATGCCACCCGAGATATGGGTCTCGATAACAATGGGTAGGGCGTCTACCCCAATCGTAGTGGAGGACCAAACTTTCGAAAACATGGCACGGGCGACGCGTGAGGGGTCGTCGGATAGTCTACAGACACATTCCGCACGAAAAACATAACCCCTCGCCCCCGGTGCCATGGTTCTGGGACCTTTCAGCCCACAAGCCGTTGCAAGCCCTTCGCTATTTATCCTTCTGCACTCTACGCTTTTTCTGCGTCCATGCCCACCGGATCCGACACGCCCGACAGCCGCTCCCACTTCATCCGCAACATCATTGAAGCGGACCTTGACGACGGCACGCATGAGAGGGTAGTCACCCGTTTCCCCCCGGAGCCAAACGGGTTTCTGCACATTGGCCACGCCAAGTCCATCTGCCTCAACTTTGGCATGGCGCGAGACTACGACGGGCGCTGCCACCTGCGCTTTGATGACACCAACCCGACCACCGAGGACGAGCGGTATGTGGCATCCATTCAGAAGGACGTACAGTGGCTGGGCTTCGACTGGGGCGACCACCTGTACCATGCCTCAGACTATTTCGAGCGGCTGTACGCTTTCGCCGAGCAGCTGATTGAGCAGGGCGACGCCTATGTGGATAGCCAAGACGGCGAGGCCATCCGCGATAACCGGGGCACCGTGACCGAGCCGGGAACCCCAAGTCCGTATCGGAGCCGCTCGCCGGAGGAAAACCTCAAACTCTTCCGCGAGATGCGCGCCGGTGCGTACGATAATGGCGCTCATGTGCTGCGCGCGAAGATTGACATGGCTTCCCCGCACATGATCATGCGGGACCCCATCCTCTACCGCATCCGCCATGCGGACCACTACCGCACCGGTGATGTGTGGTGCATCTACCCGATGTACGACTTTGCGCATTGCCTCTCGGATGCCATCGAAAACATCACGCACTCGCTCTGCACGCTGGAGTTTGAGAACAATCGGCGGCTCTACGACTGGATTTTGGAGCGGTGCCTGCCCGAAGAGCAGCAGGCCACGCGGCCGCATCAGTACGAGTTTGCACGGCTCAACATGGACTACACCGTAATGAGCAAACGCAAGCTGCTGCGCCTCGTGGAGGAAGGCCTCGTGAATGGCTGGGACGACCCCCGCCTTCCCACGCTGGCGGGGCTGCGCCGCCGGGGCGTACCGCCGTCGGCCATCCGCACCTTTTGTGATCGGATCGGCGTGGCCAAATCCAACAGCCGGGTCGATATTGCGCTCTTCGAACACGTCCTGCGCGACGATCTCAACTACCGGTCCCCGCGCATCATGGGCGTGCTGGATCCGCTGAAGGTAACCATCACCAACTATCCGGAAGGCGAAACGGAGCAGATCGAAGTGCCCCACTGGCCCCGCGATATTGACAAAGAGGCCAGCCGTGCCGTGCCGTTTGGGCGCGTGCTGTACATCGAGCGTGAGGACTTCAGGATGGACCCACCCGACGGATTTTACCGCCTCGCGCCCGGCCGGGAAGTGCGCCTGCGCCATGCCTACTTCCTCCGTTGCGATGAAGTGGTGCGAAACGCCGACGACGAGGTTGTCGAACTCCGCTGTACCTACGATCCAGATACGAAAGGTCAGACAAAGGCCAGCGACGGCCGCCGGCCCAAGGGCGTCCTGCACTGGGTCAACGCCCCACACGCCGTGCCTGCCACGGTGCGCATGGTGGACCGCCTGTTTTCCGTGCCCAACCCCGAGGCCCACGAGGAAGACTTCACCGCCTTTCTTAATTCGCGCTCTATGCCTGTTGCCACTGCCATGCTGGAACCGGCGGTGCGCAATTTTCCCGCCGGGCAGCGGCTGCAGTTCGAACGGCAGGGGTACTTCTGGCGCGATGCTGACGCTACCGACAATGCACTGGTCTTCAATCAGATCATCCCGCTGCGCGACTCCTGGAGCGCAGATGAGAAGGCAGTGGATGCGCCAACCGGTCCAACCAAAGAAGAGATCGAGGCTGCCAATCCACAGATTCACGCTGATCCCGCCGAGGCCTTCACCGATGCACAGCACGCTCGGCTGCAGGAGTTCACGGAGGAGTTCGGCATTGCGCGCGATGATGCCGTACAGCTCATCGACACTCCTCACCTCGCCGATTATCTCGAAGCGGCCCTGGATGGCTACCACGAGGCGCAAGCCATCGCCAACTGGATCCTGAACGAGCTGATGGGGCTGGTATCCCCCGCTGAGTTGCCGGACCTGCCGTTCACTCCGGAGCAGTTTGGGGTGCTCGTGCGGCAGGTGGACACCGACGAAATCACCGGGCGCGTGGGGAAGGACGTCCTCACGGCCATGCGTGAGGAGGGCGTGGACCCACAGGACTACGTCACGGCTGAGGGCCTGCGCAACATCGACGACGAGGACGCGCTGCGGGAGATCATTGACGCGCAGCTGGCGGCCTACCCGAGCAAGGTTGAAGCGTATCGTAACGGCAAGGAAGGCTTGCTGGGCTTCTTCATGGGACAAGTGATGCGCGAGACCAACGGACAGGCGGACCCCCAAACGGCCCAAACCCTCCTTCGCGACGCGCTGGCCGCCGACACCTCCCCGGCGGCGCAGTGACACCACGGGGCGTGCTGCCTTCCATGGCACCCACTATCCGGGCAGCACCCACTATTACGGTTGTCATCCGAGCACGTCGATGGCGGTGCGCATCCGCTCCACGCAGGTCGTACGGCCGAGGACGTCCATCATGGCGAACAGGCTGGGGCCAAAGGTGACACCGCTGAGCGCGAGGCGGGTGGGGTGAATGATGCGGCCAGCCCCGCAGTCGTGCGCATCGGCCAGCTCCCGCAGGGCCTCCTCCGCCGTGGCCTCTGAAAACGCGTCCAGCTCCTCGAGAGCCTCCGCGTACGCGCCGAGCAGCTTAGGCGCATCGTCTTTCCAGCGCTTCTTGACGCCCTTCTCATCGTACGCGTCCGGCGCCTCAAAAAAGTAGCGGCTTTCGGTGAACACTTCGTGCGCGAAGGATACTCGCTCTTGCATGAGCGCGCACACGCGCTGTAGGTAGGCATCGTCGACCTTCCCTACGCCCTGTGCCTCCGCATGCATCGCTACACGCGCGCTGAACGTGTCCACATCCAAGGCCCGGAGGTGCTGCTCGTTAAACCAGCGGAGTTTATCCATATCAAACTGCACGCCACTGGAACCGACCCGATCCAGCGAAAAAGCCTCCGCCAGCCCGTCCGTCGAAAACACCTCCTGCTCGGTGCCGGGATTCCAGCCCAGCAGGGCCAGGAAGTTGAGCAGGGCCTCTGGCTCATAGCCTGCCTCGGCGTAGTCACTCACTGACACCGGGATGCCAAGCGCCTCGGCGTCGCGCTTCGAGAGTTTGCCGCCCTCCGGACTCAGGATTAATGGTAGATGGGCAAACACCGGTGGCTCCCAGCCGAAGTAGCGGTACAGGAGCACGTGCTTGGGTGTTGACGGTAGCCACTCTTCGCCCCGGATGACGTGCGTGATGGCCATCAGGTGATCATCCACCACGTTGGCCAAATGATAGGTGGGCATCCCGTCGGATTTCAGGAGCACCTGATCATCCACCTTTTCAGAGGCGAAGCTGACGGTGCCCCGCACTGCATCCTCAAACCGAATGGAGCTTTCCGGGGCCACCTTCATGCGCACCACGTAGGCATCGCCATTGGCGATGCGCCGGGTGACGTCCGCGTCCGGTAGCGCAAGGCTGTTCTCCATTTCGCCCCGCGTGGCCGCGTTGTACGAAAAGCCATGCTCTGCTTCCTCACGGCGCGCCTCCAGCGCCTCCGGCGTGTCGAATGCATAATACGCGTGGCCGCTATCGAGCAACTGCTGCACATACTGCTGATAGAGTTCCTTGCGCGACGACTGATAGTACGGCCCCACATCCCCCCCGACGTTAGGTCCCTCATCGTACGAGAGCCCGGCCCAGGACAGAGCCTCGATGATATCTTTATCTGCATCCTCCACATAACGCTCACGGTCCGTGTCTTCGATGCGAAGAACGAACGTGCCGCCGTGCTTCCGAGCCAGCAAGTAGTTGTAAAGGGCCGTGCGGAGCCCTCCGATGTGAAGATACCCCGTGGGGCTGGGGGCGAAGCGAACGCGAACCGGGCGACTACACATGTGCGAAGCTGCGGGTACAGTTAGGATCATGATGAACATGCAACCTACTCATCAGCGCTGTCCCGTTCGCAAAGATCATACAAAGAACCTCTGACGATTCCGCTACGAATGCTCGAGGGGTCTCACCTGATACCGGCAGGGGCGCTGTATGCACCACCGCGTTACATAGATTCCCCATCGTGCGCAGGTTCTGGATCGGTAAGGCGCTCGGCCTCTACGGTAATCCCCGGGTAGTACACGTAGATAGGCCCGGCAGGTGACGCCGAGGCTGCAGGCTGGTCTGGCGGCCGCGTGGATGAGACCTGACGAAACTCGATGCGCTCCTCAAACCCTTCCACGGTGAAGGGCACCGCCTCGGTTGGCTCTGATGGGGCGAGGCCAGAGGAAAGAAAGCCTGCAAAGAATATAACCACGGCTGTGGTGAGGGCCACGCCGGCAGAAACGGGCCGCCGGGCATGCCAGAGCGGATTGCGGTCTGCCGCACGGTCGACCTTCGCGTTTCGATTCTGCTGCTTGGAGAGGCGCTCCAGAAAGTGTTCATTCACCGCGGGCGGAACAGCTAAGCGTTCGTACCGCAGCATACGCCGGAAAACGAGGCCGGCCTCCAGCGCCTCGCGGCACGTCGCGCACGATGCCAGGTGTGCAAAAAACGCGGAGTGCTCACTCAGCGGCAGTTCTCCATCCAGATAAGCATTCGCACGGCCCTCCTCTGAACAGGGCGTCTGTGTCGTCTGATGCTTGTGCCGGTCCCCGTGCATGGCGTCCGTCCATAACTGATTATGTGATGCGGTTGCCCCGTCCGTTATGTTCTGCCCTCTGCCCGGGCACGCTGCCGCTCAACAGCCGGCTTGATAAAGGTCGCCAGTTTCCGACGGGCCTTAAACAGGCGCGACTTGACGGCGCTCAGCGTGCTGCGCGTAACCGCCGCAATTTCTTTATACGATAGGTTTTGATACTCGCGGAGGATAATGACTTCGCGATAATCGGGCTTTAGTTGCGCCAGGCATTGATTAACCAGGGCAACCTGCTCACTTTTCTCTAAGGGTGCACTGGGCTTTTGCGAGGCCTTCAAGCTGGCCTCCTCGTGCATCTTTGGTTCAAGGCTCACCTGCCGCTTTTCACGCCGAATGACGTTCAGGCATTGATTACGTGCGATGGTGAAAAGCCACGACCGAAAGGAGCCGGCATTGAGAAGCCGTTCTCGGTTCTCGTACACGCGCAGAAACGTGTCTTGCATCACGTCGGCGGCGCGCTCCTCGTTCAACAGCATCTTCAGGCAGAAGCCGTACACCTGGTCCTTGTAGCGGTTATAGAGCGATACGAAGGCAAACTCGTCGCCTTCCCGCATGGCTTCAATAAGGGCGCGATCGTCGGTCGTCATAGCGGAAGAAAATTTCAGGCATCGCCGCAGAGGCCAGTGCTCGTTTATCGTTGATTCAATATTTTTGAAACCCACCGCTTCAGTCGAGAGACACGCACACCAGTCGATAGTTGCTCGCTCTCGGATAGAACGTCTAAGGCCGGTGGGCAACCACACCGGAAGAGATGACGTACAGGCCGGTGCTTTTATGACTCAGGTGTTTTCTCTTTTGTATGCGTGTGTCCTCCACCGTTGCCATCTGTATCCTCACGTTAGGTCTCTGGTTGGCCAGTTGCGGACCGGCGGATGCTCCAGACACCTATCTGGCTCGCGTGCACGATGCCACTCTATCACAGGAGGACGTGCAGCAGATGATACAGCCTGTAGGCGCCCGGCAGGACTCTGCCGACGTAGCCGAGCAAGTCATCAATCAGTGGGTTCGGAACGAGTTGCTGTACCAAGAGGCACGGCGGCGAGGCCTACGGGATACCGATGCCGTGCAGGAGCAACTCCGTGAAAGCGAGCGCACCATCCTGGTCAATGCGTTGGTGTCTGAGCTTCACGACACAGGCGATAGCCAGCCTACGGACGAAGAGGTCCAGCAGTACTACGACCGGCACCGGGAGCAATTGCAACTGCGCGAGCCGTACGTTCATCTGCGTTTCGCGGAAGCACGCGATGAGCCGGCAGCCGATAGTTTGCAAGCGCTTCTGGCGGAGGACCCCCTCCCAGAACCCCAGTGGTTTCGACTTGTGCAGCAGCTCGCAATCGATCCGGCGTCAGCCATTGATCTCTCGACTCATTACTATCCAGAGCGCCACGTCTTCCCTGCGCGAGAAGCACTCCGCCGACGCCTCCAGTCGATGCGTCCTGGAGAGGTGGCCCGGATACCCGCCGAGGAGTCGGTCGTGCTCATGCGGCTTGAGGCCCGCGCCGAGGCCGGCACCGTGCCTGAGTTGGCGTGGGTGGAAGAGGTAATTCGCCAGCGTCTGGCCGTCCAAAAACGGAAACAGTCATTCGCACGTCAGGTTCAACGGCTACACGTTCAGGCAGCGTCCCGCGACCTGCTTGATGTGCCTGAGGGCGTGGACCCGACGCCCCAACCGTAGGCCTGCTTGCAGCTCGTCCTTTTCAAGATCGGCTTTTCAGGATAGGTTTTTCAGGATAGGTCGCCTGGTCTAC
>CAYFRR010000016.1:0-6940 GCA_964345505.1 uncultured Rhodothermales bacterium | reverse complement strand
CGATGGTTGTGTAGTTTTCCCCACTGATTGTATGTACCGTCGCATGGACACGTATGCCCTTCTGCCGCGCCTTCGTTTAGGTGGCGTACTGCTTCTCACCCTCCTCCTTTCATACGGCTGGAGCCCCCTCTCGCCCACCGCAGCTGGACAGTCAACGGATGATACCGTGATCGACGAGATCGTCGCCGTTGTAGACGATGACATCGTGCTCCGGTCAGAAGTAGACGGGCTGGTACAGAACATGGCCCAGCAGCAGAACACGCAGCCCACCGACCGGATGTGGATCCAGGCCCTCAACCAGGTGGTCAACCAACAGGTATTGGCGTCCCAGGCGCGGCAGGACACCACCATCCAGGTTAGTGACCAGCAGGTAGAGCAGGCCATGGACCGCCAGATTGGCCAGATGATGCAGCAAGTGGGTGGTGAAGAGCAGCTGGAGCAGATGTACGGCCAGTCGCTCCTCCAAATCCGAGAGGACTTGCGGGAAGACTTTCGCAATCAGCTGCTGGCGCAGCGCATGCAGCAGCAGCGCATGCAGTCGGTCCGTATTACACCCTCGGAAGTTGAAGCATGGTTTCGCCAGTTTCCCGAGGAGGAATTGCCGGAGCTCCCCGACATCGTCCGGCTGGCTCACATCGTGAAGTACCCTGCGGTGAGTGAGGCCGCACAGCAGGAGGCGCGCGAGATCGTTTCCTCGATCCGGGACTCTATTGTGGTGGGAGGCGCAGACTTCGAAGATATGGCCCGGCAGTTCTCCGAGGACCAGGGCTCAGCGCGGCAAGGCGGGCGATACCCCGACTATGAGATTGGCGATCTCGTGCCCGAGTTCGGCGCTGTCGCGGCTCGGTTGCCAATCGGGGAAATCTCTGAGCCGTTCCGGACACAGTTCGGATTCCACATCATGCGTGTCAACTCCCGGCGAGGGGATCAGGTGGACTTCAATCACATCCTGATTCAGGTGGATGAGCGGTCGGCCGATATCCAACCCGCGGTGGCGTTTCTTTCGACGATCCGCGACTCTATCGTCACACACAACCAGCCATTCGACCGCATGGCCCGCCGGCATTCCGAGGAGGAACGGTCAGCTGAATTTGGCGGACGCGTGCTGGATCCGCAGTCAGGCGAGCGGGACCTCTTTCTGGAACGCCTCGATCGCTCTTGGCAGCGCACCATCCGCGCCCTGGAGCCAGGAGAAATCAGTGAGCCGCGAGAGGTGCAGCTCTTGGATGGCGCCCGAGCGGCGCACATCGTAAAGCTGCAACAGTTTACGCCGGCGCACCGGGTCAGCCTGGAGACCGACTACGAGCGCATTCGAGAGTTTGCCCTGCAGGACAAGCGCGCCAAACGGATGCAACGCTGGATCGAAGGCTTGCGCGAGGACATGCACGTAGAGCTGCGCGGCAAGGCGGCCCAGCTCCAGGAAGCGTTGCCCGAAGACGCCACAGAGCCAGAAATCGAACCGGGAGATATGGACGCGACACCTCCCGGGCAGGGGCGCCAGCCTCGACCACAAGAGTAGCTCACAGCCCCTGCCTGCCTTGCACTGTGGCGACGTCGTGTTCTCATCCCGCCGCCGCCCAGCATCGCCCCTTCCTGACCCTTACCACTCGCCTGTCTCCATGGCCGAATCCATATCCGTCAATACGTCACCAGACGCCGACCCCCAAACGCTGGATGCTCTGCAGACGTCCGTTCAACAGCTACGGGATGAGATTGGGAAGGTAATCATCGGCCAGGAAACCATCGTGCGGAATGTGACGGTGAGCTTGCTTGCTCGGGGGCACGTGCTGCTCATTGGCGTCCCCGGCCTCGCGAAGACGCTGCTGATTCGCACCCTCGCTGATGCACTGGACCTCTCCTTTAGCCGCATCCAGTTCACCCCCGACCTGATGCCAAGTGACATCACAGGCACCGAAATTATTGATGAGGACCGCACCACCGGGCGCCGCTCGTTTCGGTTTGTGGAAGGGCCTGTGTTTGCCAACATCATCCTGGCCGATGAGATCAACCGTACGCCTCCCAAGACGCAGGCCGCGTTGTTGGAAGCCATGCAGGAGCGCCATGTTACCGCCGCAGGGCAAACCCTGCCCCTGCCCGCCCCTTTCTTTGTCCTGGCAACGCAAAATCCGATTGAGCAAGAAGGGACCTATCCGCTGCCCGAGGCCCAGCTGGACCGCTTTATGCTAAACCTCTGGCTTGACTACCCCGCGTTTGAGCAGGAGGTAGAAGTCGTACGCTCGACGACTGGCGCACCACCAGAGGCCGTGTCTGCCGTCATGTCTGGGGACGAATTGCAAACGTATCAGCAGTTTGTACGCCAGCTACCGGTGGCTGACAACGTGATCCAGTACGCCGTTCGTCTGGTCAGCAGCACCCGTCCGCAAAGCGAGCAGGCCCCGGAGTACGTCACCTCGTACCTTAGCTATGGCGCCGGCCCTCGGGCATCGCAATATCTCATCCTGGGCGCGAAGGCACTGGCAGCCATGGACGGCCGTCTCACCCCACTCATCAGCGATGTCCGGAAGGTCGCCATCCCGGTGCTGCGTCACCGTATCGTGTCGAACTTCAATGCTGAGGCCGATGGCGTCTCGGGCCTTGAACTCATTGGACGCTTGGTTGAAGACACTGCTACCGCCTCATGAGCAACTCACGTGTATCATTGGATGGCTCCCCCTCGAAGCGTGTCGTGCTGGTGGGGGGAGGCCACGCCATGCTCCCCTCTCTGCAGGCAGCCCGTCAGTGGACCGACGCTGGCCACGAGGTCACCCTGGTCAACCCCGGCCGCTTCCTGTACTACTCCGGCATGGTGCCGGAATATCTCGGCGGGGTGTACCGGGAGGAGGATGTCCGCATCGACCTCCAGGCGCTCTGTACGGCCGCTAATGTTCGTTTTGTGGATGCTCCGGCAACAGCTCTGGATGCGAGGCAGCAACGAATACAGGCCGACAATACGTGGCTCCCGTACGACTTCGCAGCGTTCGACATCGGCGCCATCCCTCCGGGCCGACCAGAGGCTGCCATTCCGACCAAGCCGCTGCATGGGTTGCAAGCGCTGGATGCCTCCGTGCAGGCGGTGCTCCACGACGCACGCACCACGCGCCATCTGTTGATGGTGGGAGCTGGCGCCGCAGGCGTAGAGCTCAGCCTCAACCTCTCTGCCCGGCTACACCGTGCTGGCAAGGCCTCGCAGATGAAACTCACCATCGTGGACCAGGCCGATCGGGTGCTGCCGCGGTTTCCGGTGGGCGCGAGCCGATACGTGGCGCGCCTGCTGCGGCAACGTGGAGTGCGGCTACACCTCGGAAGCACGGTCTCGCCTCCACAACCTGACGACGGAGCCCTGCGCGTAGCCCTCTCGGGTGCTGCTGAGGACCTCATGGTGGACGACGTGGTGTGGGCCACCGGTGCCACGGCGCCTCCGCTCTTACAGGAAAGCGGCCTCCCATGCACGGCGAACGGCTTCGTGCGTGTGGACCGGCAGCTCCGGGTTCACGGGCACCCGGCCGTGTTCGCAGCTGGCGACTGCGCCAAAGTGGACGGCCACGCAGACCTCGCCCGGATTGGCGTTCACGCCGTAAAGCAGGGACCCGTGCTCCGCGACAACATCACACACGCGCTGAGCGATCGCGGAGACACAGCCCGCAAGACGTTCAAGCCCTACGCCGTTGCCCCGCTTATTTTGTCGACCGGCACGCCGCGTGGGCTCTGGATCGCCGGCCCTCTGTGGATCGCCGGCACCCCCATGCTGCGGCTCAAGCACTACGTTGACCGCTCCTGGATTCAGTCCTACAAGCCGTCGGATGCGGCGGCGCATGGAATCGACTTATGGGATGCCCGTGCCCCACTGCCGAAGACGCTGCCGTCTCCAGTGAATGGCGCCTCTGCCTCTCATTGAGACCTGGGCCGTAGGGGCCGTAGTTGAGACCAACGCGGTGAGGGACAGCTACGGCTGTTCCACCAGCGTTCCATGCTGCACCATTTCTGCTGCAACGTCCAGCCCGCTTTGTATGGCGTGAGGCACGCGGGCCTGTCCGGCCATGAAGTCGCCGGCAAAAAAGAGCCCCTGTGGCGCTGCCTGCGCCAGCACGTCCGTGGCTGCCGCTGCAGTCGGCTGAGCGTAGCGCCAGCGCTGATGATCCACCCAATCGGGATGGGCCGCAGCGGGCGCCTCCAGCAGGTCGGCGGCGTGCTTGGCGGCTACCGGGGCCAGCTCCTCTTGCGGCAGGTCAAACCGCTCTTCCGACCACGAGGCTTGCATCTGGCAGATGAGCACCCGCTGATCCGCGGGGACGTGCCCTGGTTTGTCTTCCTCAAAACTAAGCCACCCGATGGGGTAGGCCCCATCAGCATTGGCAAAGCCGTAGAACGGATGAGTCCGGGCCCAGCGCTCATTGTACCCCAGGATCAGCGTATGCAGCGACTGATATGCGGACGGGCGAAGGGCTTCGATGAGTGGATCGGCCAGCGTCGGCGGGAGGTCACTGTCGGCGAGCAGGTCAGCCGTCTGTGGCGCTGGAGGCGTAAGCAGGAGCTGATCGAACGGCCCGAAGGACCGCCCATCCGTCGCCCTAACCGTCCACGCCCCATCGGCCTGCTGAATATCGGCGATGCGCGTCCGCAGATGAACGGTAGCTCCAGCGGCGGAAGCCAAGTGCTTCCCCAGCATATGAATGCCCTCACGATACGTCCAGGCCTGATTCTCTTCGGTTTCCGGGATGGGCGTAAGCTCTCCCGCAGCGGTAAACGTGCAGAGCGGCCGCTGCACGCGCACCAGGCCCTCCGTCGGGAGAAGGTCGTGCACGAGCGCCCGGTGCCGCTCCTTTTTCAGCTTGAAGAAGTTGGCACCGTGGTCGTAGCGGATCCCGTCTCGGCGGCGGGTGGTCGCCCGCCCCGAAACACCGCGGGCTTTATCAATGAGGGTCACACGTGCTGCCCGGTCGCGCAACGCGAACGCAGCAGTACATCCGGCGATGCCGGCGCCTATGATTCCTATCTGTGGGGTTGCCATAACTACACTGTGGGTACGTCGAAGAAACTGAACAGCGGCTGCAGGAGCCTTTTGCCTACGCAGTCGTTAGCCGCATCCTTTACCATTCGAGATAGTGTGCGTTCTCATGCTTGCCCGTATCCTGGCGCTGTTTCTTATTTTACCGGCTGTCGAACTCGCGTTGCTGATGTATGTGAGCACCATCATCGGCTTCTGGGAGACTGTGGCGATTATTGTCGTGACGGGTATCGTCGGCGGGCTGTTAGCCAAGCGCGAGGGCGTTTCCGCGTGGAACCGACTGAACCGGAAGATGGCCGACGGCGGCTTGCCTGGCAACGAGTTAGTGGATGGTGTCATCATTCTAATTGCTGGTGCACTGCTCGTAACCCCAGGCGTACTCACGGACGTTGTAGGCTTCATGGGCCTGATACCGCTGTCTCGCCGTATGATTCGTCGGTATGCCCTCCAGCGGTTTCGGAAAAAGGCCGAACAGGGACAGATGGAATTTTACATGGGGGGGTTCGGACAGGCGCCTGAAGCCTCGCCGTATGATACCCCACCGTATGACGTCCCTCCTTTCGATGGCCCACGCCCGGCAAATGGCTTTCCGGAAACCGATGAGGCGGCGGACGACCGCGCATCTGAAACGTCATCGGAGTCGGATGCATCAAGACCCGACTCATCAGCACCCAACTCATCCGCACCTAACTCAAAAGCGGACCGTGATGCCCAGTCCTCCTGGAGTGGCAGCGGCCGACGTGTCCCCCGGCATGGAGAGGAGTTTTCCGAGCCGGGATCGGGAAGCGACCCAACTGATCGCGTCTAACGCCAGCAGGCCCATTCCTTGTAGAATGAGAGCGGTGCCGTGCCCGCGCCATGCGTCACTGCGATCTACCCCTTTACCTGCTGCGACGACCATCGCCGTCCCCACCCCCATGTAGCCCACGTTCAGGCCAAGGTTGGCCAGCAGGATGTCGTGGTACCGCCGCTCGGCGCGCACGGCCTCTCCGAAGGCAGCATCCGGCGTGGAGGCGCCGCCAAGGAGTCCCACCGCAGCGATGCCCACGTTGACCGCCCCCCACAGCGCCGATTGCTGGCCGAATCCACGAACGGCATCGTCGCGTCCGGAAGCCCACAGTGCAGCCCCACCGAGCACGTTGGATCCACCCCAAGCCAGCACGCGGATCAAGTGGCGGCGCTCCGACGCCTGGCGCTGCTCAGAAAGGTCGGTGATGTTTGTGATCTGAGGCTGCATGGTCGTGTCCGCATCTGAGAGAAAAACACTACTCGCCTGCGCTGACGTCGCGAAGGCAAGCGCGAGAGCCGCTGTTATAAAAACACCCGCACGCAGGCGCAATGCAAGTGAAGGCATACAGGCCTCTTCGGTTGGTTGAAGTCTATATCCTACGGTACGGCCCCAGCGGTGGAAGCGTAAGGAGCCGGAGCGCATTCATCTGAAGCGTTACGTTTTGCGGCATTCCTGCCGGAGGGCCTGCTTATTTCTCACGCGTCGGGTTCAACGTGTGGCCATCTTCTATCCGCCTTACTGCTTCACCGGCAGTGAGGATGTCAACCGGTCGATCAGTTCTTCCTCCACGTCTTCGTACCCCCCGTCCTCGTACCACGTAATCAACGGCTCCACCACGTCTTTGCCTTCCGCTCCCTCGGCAATCAGTCCTTCGCGGAGCGCAGCGGCATCTGCCGGACGCGGGCCCCATTCGAAGAGCTCGTCTCCATCTTCAGAAAAAGCCACCAGTTTAGGAACGCTTCGGGAGCCGCCGGTCAGGTACTGATCCATGATATCGAGGTTATCATCGCGGCGCAGGATGCGCAGCGTAACATGATCAGACAAGGACGCCGCCCGCGCAATGATGGGCAGGCTGAAGGCCGAGTCGCCGCACCAGTCGTCGGTGAGCACCATCCATAGCTGCGGGGTGTCGATGGTGTTCATAA
>CAYFRR010000015.1:0-29914 GCA_964345505.1 uncultured Rhodothermales bacterium | reverse complement strand
CGCCCGCGTACCGCGCCGCCACGCGGCCGATGCTGGAGCCTACCGGGAAGACATTGAGGCGGTCCTCGGCACGTCGCCGCTCGTGGACACTCTCATTGATGCTGCTGAGGGCTTGGAGGGCTGCCCGCGCCACCTCGGGCTTCACTCCGGTGGCATGGTGCTCTCGCGCACCCCGCTCGCGCGCCTCAGTCCGGTGCAGCGCTCAGCCGGAGGGGTCCGGCAGGCAACACTCGAAGAGGAGGCCCGCCGGATGGGCGTGGCGACGCTCCTGCCCTGCATCCACCGCTCGGCGGTGCGCTTTAGCCTCGAAGCGCATCCGCTGCGCCTCGCCGGAAATCATAGGAACGGCTCCCGAGAGGAAGGCTACGCCATCCGCAAGCCGCTGACGGCGATCCGGCAGGTATCGGAAGACCTGGCGCGTACCATCCTGTGGGCACGGGCACCACGGCCGTTTGCCTCGATCGAAGATCTGTTCGAGCGGGTGCCTATGACGCGCGGCGCCCTGGAAGCGCTGGCCCGCTCCGGCGCACTGGACGTCTTTGCTGGCGATAGCCGCCGGGTGCTCTGGAAGGTTGGCGTGCTCCTACGGAGCCGAGAGGCCCGACCACGAGCAGCCGCAGAGCCGACACTCTTTGCAGGTACGGCGGATGGTACGCCCCGCCTCTCAGCCGCCGACCTGCCCAATCTGCCCCCGCTGCCAGAGGCAGAGCGCCTGGTGTGGGGCTTGGAGAGGCACGAGGCACCACGCCGGCACACCATGACCCTCGTCCGCCGGAGGCTGGCGCAGCTGGAGGTGCGGCCTATCGACACGTGCTACCGCCTCGGGGGCTACATGCGGCTCCGCAAGGAGGCCACCCTCACCGTGGCCGACATCGTGATTTTGCGGCAGCGGCCGGGTTCTGCCCACGGAGTCACGTTTGTGACGCTGGAAGACGAGACGGGCTTCATTCAGTGCGTGGTGTACCCGCCGGTCTATACGTGCTTCAAAGAGGAGTTGCGACAGAGTGCCCTGGCCGTGCGCGGCCGGGTGCAGATTGAGGGCAACTGGCGAGGGCTGATCGTGGAAGATGTGCGCACGCTGGACGGACTCGTGGGCGGGTATGAGGGCCATCCCAGTGCCTCTGGCGGACGCGACCGTTGGGTCCGCAAGGCAAAACCGGAGCAGATGGAGAAGTGACTGGGGCGCAAGGCACGCCGCACGTCCGTTGTGGCGTCAGGAGCAAGGGGACGTGGACCGGTGCCGACCCGACCGTTACGCCTCAACTCCCACGGCCTCTGCTGGCGACTTTATGGTCTTGGCGATATGCTGCATGATCTGCTGGGCATGAAACCGGCCGTTCTCAATGAACCACCGGCTGGTGTCAAGGCCCCCGCACACCGTTCCCGCCATATACAGCCCGCGCCGATTGGTCTCGAACGTCTCGTCGTCAAACACGGGCGTTTGGGCGGCATTGTCCTCCGTGGCAATGCCCAACCGCTCCAGGAAATCGTAGCTGGGGCGGTAGCCAATCATCGCCAGCACCCAGTCATTGGCCAGTCGCTCCTCGCCCTCAGGCGTCGCGAGCACCAGATGATCCTCTTCGATCCGCTGCACAGTCGTATTGAAGCGCGCCTTGATAGCTCCGTCCCGTATGCGGTTTTCGAGGTCTGGTTTGATCCAGTACTTTACCTTGTCCGACACCGCCGGTCCACGGTGGATGAGGGTGACGTCTGCCCCTTGCCGGTAACAGGCCAGCGCAGCTTTAGCGGCTGAGTTTTTCGCGCCGATGACAGCTACCCGCTGGTGCGAATAGGGGTAGGGCTCACGGAAGTAATGCGTCACTTTGGAGAGGTCCTCCCCCGGGACATCCAGGCGATTCGGGATGTCGAAGAAACCTGTCGAAAGCACCACGCGCCGCGCCTCATGCGTTCCGCTTTCGGTGCGCACCGTAAAGTGTCCCGCATGCCCCTCCACTGCTGTCACCGCTTCGTACAAGCGTACGTCAAGCTCCTCTGCTTCAGCCACCCGGCGGTAGTATTCGATGCCCTCTTCCCGGGTCGGCTTGTAGCCTTTGGCGGGGAACGGGTGGCCGCCGATCTCCAGAAGCTCGGGGGTAGAGAAAAACTCCATCCGCTGCGGGTAGCCCACCAGCGAGTTCACCAGGGCGCCCTTTTCGATCACGCGGGCTCGTAGCCCGTGGCGTTTCGCTTGAATTCCGCAAGCCAATCCTACAGGACCCGCGCCGATGATTATGACATCTACCATGAAAACATCAGGTTATACTTGATTCGTGTGGTTCGGGCAACGATACGCGGTAGCCGCGGTTTCTGCTCAGCCATCGCTCACACCAGCTGTTAGGCGTGCGTCACAGTCTGCCGCCCATAAAGTATCTGTTGTAACAATAAGTAACCGATTGAAGGCGAACGTGGGGCTGTAGGAGGCGTGTGCCGACTACAATTATCGTACCTTCCGACTAAACAGCTATTGATCCATGAAGCTGCTTTCCTCCTACGCGTTGGGTCCGTTCATACTGCCGAACCGCGTCCTCATGGCCCCTATGACCCGCAACCGCGCCCTTGGCACGGTCCCAACGGACATGATGGCTACGTACTATCGGCAGCGCGCCTCCGCGGGCCTAATCATCACCGAGGCCACGCAGGTCGATTCAATGGGGCAGGGCTACCCGGCTACGCCCGGCATTCACTCGGAGGAGCAGGTTGAAGGCTGGCGCACCATCACGAATACGGTACACGAGGCGGGTGGGCGTATCTTCCTCCAGCTCTGGCATGTGGGCCGCATCTCGCATCCCAGCTTTCATGACGGTGCGGCGTCGGTTGCACCCTCAGCGATTACGCCAGACGGGAAGACGTTCACGGCTTCGGGTGATATGGTCCCTTTTGAAGAACCACGGGCACTCGAAACGTCGGAGATCCCCCACATTGTTGAGCAGTTTCGGCATGGGGCAGCCTGCGCGAAGGCCGCTGGGTTCGATGGAGTGGAGGTCCACGGCGCGAATGGCTACCTGCTTGATCAGTTTTTGCAGAGTGGCACCAATCACCGTACGGACCGCTACGGGGGCTCCGTCGAGAATAGGGCGCGGTTGCTTCTGGAGGTAACGGATGCGGTGGTCGAGGAGTGGGGCAGCGACCGCGTTGGCGTACGGCTGTCACCCGGTGGCACCTTCAACGACATGCACGATGCCGATCCACATGAGACGTGGGGGTATACCGCTGAGCAGCTCGCCGAGCGCAACCTGGCGTACGTACACACCGTGGAGCAGGCGCTGGATGATGGGACGACGGCCTCGGCCCTGATTCGCTCGGCGTACGAAGGGACGCACATCGTGTGTGGCGGGTACGACCGGGCCTCAGGTGAGGAGGCACTGCAGCAGGACCGCGCCGACCTTGTGGCCTACGCACGGTTCTTCCTGGCCAACCCAGACCTGCCCAAGCGCTTTGCCGAGGATGCTCTGCTCAACGAATGGGACGAGTCTACCTTTTACGGGGGCGATGCGGAAGGATACATCGACTACCCGACCCTCGAGGAGATCAGTGCAAAGAAGTAGCCTCAGTAAATGCCGTTATTGCAACTAATATTACAACCTACGGGCGGTGTCAGTCATCGGCTGCGGCGCTCCCGGAAGAAATCGCGGAGCAATCCAGCGGCTGTATCTTCCTCCACGCCCGAGACGATCTCCACCTGATGATTCAGGCGCTGATCGCGGGGGATGTTATAGAGGGTGGAGGCCGCACCGGCCTTCTCGTCGAATGCTCCGAACACAAGCCGTGGAAGCCGGGCCCAGACGATAGCCCCAGCACACATCGGGCAGGGCTCCAGGGTTACGTACAGCGTGCAGTCCGCGAGTTGCTTGCTGCCCAGCGTATCGCAGGCGGCAGTGATGGCAATCATCTCCGCGTGCGCCGTGGGGTCGTTTAGCTGCTCGACCTGGTTGTGGCCGCGTCCGACAAGAACCCCATCCTGGACAATGACGGCGCCGACGGGGACTTCCCCCATGCGATAGGCCCGTTCGGCTTCGCGGAGGGCCTTTTTCATCCAGCGACGATCGGGCTCCATGAGCTGCGCGAGACTCATACCTGCGACCGTCGAATCGGCAGTGTCATGCACCGGGGGCCGCCGCGTCCGCGCGACAGCTCGGTGCCTTCCAGCTTAATCGCCAGGCGCTCTTCCGGCTCAAAGGGGCTCTCAGCGTAATACGACAGGAAGCTGCCGGCCGTCACTACACGGTAGCCGTGCTCCATCATAGCCTCAAACGTGCGATTGTTGCGCTCATACCCAACGACCACGTAGGGTGCCATTGCAAAGAAGTTAGCTCCGTCGGTCCACTGCTCACGCTCCTGACTCAGCGCGTCGCGCCCGCCACACGGGATGAACGTCATCTCGTGGCCCAGCAGATCTTCCAGCGTGCCTTTGAGGTCTACGCGCACCTCGCAGCCAAACCGGTTAGGGGCGTCGGCATCGGGAGTGAAGTGGACCACGTTACCCGTCTGGTCTTCCGTAAAGAGGGGAGGGAAGACCACACACTCGTCAGGTCCGGAAAAGGTGAACACGGTGTCGAGGTGCATCGACGAGCGCCGTTTCGGCAAGTCGACCATCACCACATGCTCCACCGACGTGTCGGCAAAAAGCTTGCTGGCCGCCGCCATAACCCCCGTGACGGAGGTGCGCTCGGAGTGCCCGATGAGGACAACCTCGGGGCTGGCTACCAGCACGTCCCCTCCTTCGAAGGTGACCCCCGGTGGCAACTTCAGGATGTGATCCTGTGCCGACGCAAACCCTGGGTGGTAGTGCAGAATCGTGGAAATGATGATGTTCTCACGCGCCCGGGCCGCCGTAGCCGGGTGACTGATGATGATGTGGTCGGTAACGACAGCTGCAAGGTCCCGCGTAAACATCAGGTTGGGCACGGGGGGAATGCGGATAGGCAGGGGAAGCTCGCCCGTAAATGCAAACTGATGCAGCTCTTCCTCCGTGAGTTGCTTCAGCTCTTTCTCGAACGCCTGCAAGTTGGTGATCTTAGCAATGCGACACATTTCTTCTACGAAGTAATACCGTGCCTCCTCTCGCACAAAGGCTTGCCGCAGCAAATCGCTGATCTGCAGCACGCCCCCGGGCTTGCCAATGAGCGTATCGAAGAGCTTGCACATGCGGTCGTGCTCTTCGCGGGCATGCTCTACGTAAAGGATGTCATCAAAGAGGAGGTCCAGCCGGCTGTCCGGCGGCACCAGGTCCACCTCGCGCCCAGGCGTGTGGACCAGCACCTGTTGCAGGGGGGCCGTCTCAGAGGGGACGTTCAGGGCATATGGTGTTCCCGAACGTAAGGTGGAAGGGCTTTCAGCCGTATCTTGAAGGGCGGATGCGTTCACAGAAATAGAGGAAAGTCGAGAAGGGCAGCCGCTGCGCCGTGCGGCCTGATAGCAAAGAAGGTACGCACTTGATGAGAGAAAGTGCAGGTCGGCTATAGCCCTACGGGGCAGGGCCCGCCCTCAGCGACGTTTGCGGAAGAGGTCGACGAAGCGCAAGACGATGGCAACAAGAAGTAAGATTAGTAAGACCCGAATACCAATCTGGAGAAGAAAACCGGCAATGTTCAGAATTGCGTCCAGCAGCACGATAGCTACGACGAGCACAATTGCAACAACAAGCCAGCGAAGGACCTTTTGAATATCCATAGATGGAGGGTGAGGCCTCAGGGGTAGGCAAGAGGCCGGGACATGCACCGTCGTGAATGGGTAGAGAACGTGGGAGTACCGTGTTCGGACACTCCGCGAGAAAGTTGCAGGCGGTTGTGAAGACCTCGGTGGATGCTAAGAAGCGCTTGCGTTAGAAGATAGAGAAAAGCTTATTTTTCGACTGTTCCGCGGAGGTCTGTCGCATAGTTCACCTGTTCGAGGACCAGGCCGTGTGCGGGTGCTGATGCGCCGGCTGCCTGGCGATCGCGGTGCTCCAGAATAGCGGGCAGGCTATCCGTAGATCGTCGTCCTTGCCCGATGTCTACCAGCGTACCCACGATCGCGCGCACCATCCCGTGCAGGAAGCGGTCAGCCGAAATCTCGAAGCGCCAATCATGCGCACGGGCCTCCGCTGCCCATTGGGCATGGCGCACGGTGCACACACGGTTTTCGGTGGCCGACTGTGTGATACAAAAAGACCCGAAGTGATGCGTGCCCAGCAAGTCGGGGAGGGCGGCGCGGATGCGCTCGGCATCGGGCGGTGGGCGCAGGTACCAGCGCACATGCCGCTCCAGCGCCCGCGGCTTGGTGCTCAGGTGGTAGTGGTAGCGACGCTCGCGGGCATCAAAACGCGCATGGAAACCGTCCGGTGCGCGCTCAATACCGAGGACAGCGATGCCAGGGGGCGTCAGCCCGTTGAGCGACCGCTGCAGGCGGAACGCGTCCACGGTGGCCGCCGTCTCGATATGCGCTACCTGCCCGCGGGCATGCACCCCGGCGTCCGTGCGGCCAGAGCCGACGACCGTCGGCGCTTCGTCCAGCACAACGGCAAGGGCCTCTTGCAGCGCCTCCTGCACCGTGGGCTGATCCGGCTGAATCTGCCACCCATGGAAGGCGCTGCCGTCATATTCAATCAGCAGCCGGTAGGTAGGCATCACGCGTTCGCTTATAGTCCAATTCTTCGATGACCGAATATACCCCGTCGACTGTCCCAGATCCAGCCCGCCCAAGCGCCGGGTCGTCCCGCCTCTTCCTGACTGGTTTCATGGGCGCAGGCAAAAGCACGGTGGGGCCGCTGGTGGCAGACCGGCTGGGCTATGCGTTCATCGACCTGGATGAAGCGATCACCGACCGGGCGGAGCAGCCCATTTCCGCTTTGTTTGAAACGGGCGAAGATGCGTTTCGGGCATTAGAGAGCACCCTGTTACGGGAGGTCAGCCAGCAAGAAGGGGTGGTAGTTGCTACCGGTGGAGGCGCGCTGGCTTCCGAAACCAACCTGAGTGTCGCGCAGCGCGCTGGCGTGGTGGTGTACTTGCGGGTAGCGGTCGATGTCTTGGCCCACCGGCTGGCCGATACCGCGATGGAACGCCCGTTGCTTCAGAATGGAGAGGGGCACCCGCTGCAGGGCAATGCCCTCCACGAGCGCATTCAAGCGCTGCTGGATCAGCGGAAGCTCCGCTATCAGCAAGCCGATGTCATCGTAGATGCGGAGCAATCCCCCGAGGCGGTGGCGTCGGCCATCGTGAAGTCGCTGACGGCAGAAAGCTGACCATGTGAGCCGGGGCACGCCACTACGTCGCTACACCTTTTCCCAGGCGATGGAGTGATCGTCGATGTAGCGCCGCAGCTGAGTGATGGCGACACGGTCCTGCTCCATGGAGTCGCGGTCGCGCACGGTGACCGTGTCGTCTTCCAGGGTCTGGCCATCCACCGTGATGCAGAACGGCGTTCCAGCTTCGTCCATGCGGCGGTACCGCTTGCCCATGGAGCCGCGCTCATCGTACATCACGTTAAAGTGACGCTTGAGGTCATTCTCGACGTTATGCGCGATCTCGGGCATGCCCTCCTTTTTCACCAGCGGGAAAATGGCGGCACGGATTGGGGCAAGCTCTGGGTGGAGGCCCAGCACGGTACGTTCGTCGCCGTCCACCTCCTCCTCACGGTAGGCGTCGCAGAGCAACATCAGGATGGTGCGGTCCAGTCCCACAGAGGTCTCCACCACGTACGGGATGAATTTCTCCTGCTCGAAGGGATCGAAGTACGTCATGTTCTTGCCGGAATACTCCTGGTGTCGCTTCAGGTCGTAGTCTGTACGCGAGTGGATGCCCTCGACCTCCTTCCAGCCGATCGGGAATTCGTACTGGATGTCAACGGCGGCATCGGCATAGTGAGAGAGCTGCTCGTGTTCGTGGATGCGCAGCTTCTCGGGACGCACGCCCAGCGCGCGGTGCCAATCCATGCGCCGGTCCCGCCAGGTGTCAAACCAGTCCAGTTGGTCGCCCGGCTTCACAAAGTACTGCATCTCCATCTGCTCGAACTCACGCATCCGAAAGACGAACTGCCGCGCCACGATTTCATTACGGAAGGCCTTCCCGATCTGGGCGATGCCGAACGGTACGTGTTGCCTGGCTGGCTCGCGCACGTTGTGGAAGTTCACAAAGATACCCTGTGCGGTTTCCGGGCGGAGGTAGATGCGGTCGCCCGTCTCGGCCAGGGGGCCCACGTGCGTCTCAAACATCAGGTTGAATTGGCGCACCTCGGTCCAGTCAAACGCCCCGGAATCGGGCGCGCGGATCTCCTCCTCCATGATGATGGCATGCAGCTGCTCAGGCATCTCGTCGCCGCTGTTGAGCGCGGCTACCAGGCGTTCGTGCACGGCGGTGGCCTCGTCCTCCTTACCCTTCTGCATGAGGCCTTGGATGTGGTCCTCAATCAGCTCATCGGCCCGGTAGCGGTAGCGCGAGGCTTTATCGTCGATGAGCGGATCGTTGAAGGCTTCGGTATGACCCGAGGCCTCCCATGTCTTGGGGTGCATCATGATGGCTGCATCGAGCCCCACCACATCGGCGTGCTGATACACCATGTAGTTCCACCAGTGGGCCTGCACGTTGCGTTTCAGTTCCACGCCCAGCGGGCCGTAGTCGTACGTAGCCGCCTGTCCGCCGTAGATTTCAGACGACTGGAAGATAAACCCGCGCTGCTTGGAGAGGGAGACGATGTTGTCGAACAGGGTGCTCATGGGCTGGAAATCCGTGCGCGAAAGAAGGTTGAATCATCGCAAAGTAGGCAGCCCAGCCGTCCGATACAACGCCGTTGCTTGAATTGGGCGTGATTCAGGGACTCTCGGGTTGCGCCTGGCCACGCTCGCGGCGCTCAGCAAAGACCTCCGCCAGCGTGTTGAGCAAGCGCTCCCGGCGAAGCTCGCCACCGGTAGCACGCACGATGCCTTCTTCATCAATCAAAATAGCTGTGGGGTATGCATACCGGGGCTGCGGCCCCAGGTACGACCGCATGAGGTTTCCTCCCGGATCGTGCACCTGCGTCCAAGAGATCTCGTGCTCCAACAGAAATGATATCAGGGCACGGTATTGATCATTCGCCACCCCGATGATTTCAAAGCCTTGGTCAGCGTACGTGTCATAGGCCTGCTGCAGGTAGGGCAGATCGCCGATGCATGGCGGGCACCACGTTCCCCAAAACTCGAGCAGGACCACCGTACCTTGATGATCTGCCAGGCGCACGGTGTCCCCCCGGATCGTTTCGGCCGCGAAGGGCTTGGCCGGTTGATCGATGCGAAGCGCGTCGGTACTGCCGCAGGCCGCCACTACCGCGAGAAGGGTGGCGGTCGCGAGGCGGACGTAGGACATGGTATGGCGCGGTGGGTGGGTAGATTACCCAAGCAGATTCCGCTCGGCCAGGGAGGTATAGGTGTCTCCTGCAATAATGATATGGTCGTGCACCGGGGTGCCCATGAGTTTGCCGCCGGCGCACAGCTCACGCGTGACCTTGATGTCCTCGCGGCTGGGTTCGGGGTTGCCGCTCGGGTGGTTGTGCAGGCAAATGACCGCGGCTGCGTTCTCCACGATGGCTTTCCTGAAAATGGCCCGGGGTTCCACAATGCTGGCGGCAAGACCTCCTTCGCTGGCGGTGTAGTCGCCAATGATGACGTTGGCCGTGTTGAGGAGGACCACCTTGAAGATCTCACGCTTGAGGTCGCGCATGTGAGGCGCGTACACAGCCGCGACGTCTTCAGGACACGTCACCTGTACGCGCTCGCCTTGGTTGCGCTGCGACTCCACGCGGCGGCCGATCTCGAATGCGGCCAGGAGTTGCACCGCCTTGGCCGGGCCGATGCCCACGACGCGCATAAGCTCCTTGAGCTCGCGCTTGGTCAGGTCGTACAGCGACCCAAACGCCCGGCCCAGGGCCTGGCCGAGTTGTACCGCAGAGATGGGCCCGTCTTTCGTGGAGGTGCCCGATCCAAAGATCAGCGCGATCAGTTCAGCATCCGAAAGCGCGTTCGGGCCGTGCTTGATGAATTTCTCCCGAGGCCGGTCGGAGACGTCCCATGCATGGATGGGCGCGTGGTAGTGGATGATGGGCTCCTCGGAGCCCTCGTGTGGCGAAGGCATGGCACAGGCGCGGGCAGGTGATAGGGCACGCATACCCGATAGACACACCGGCCGGGTAAAACATAACGTCTGCCCGCCGCCACGGGTGTTTTTGCCGCACATGCCCTATCCATCCATCACATTGGCGAGCAGGCTGGCCAGCATTTCCTCGTTTGATTCCGACTGCTTGAGATGGCGCAGCAGCGCCTTCATGGCTTCCAGGGGAGGACGCGAGTTCAAGGCGCGCATGAGGCGGTTGTGAGCCGGCAGCTGCTCCTCATCAATCAGCAATTCCTCATTCCGCGTGCCACTCTTACGGAGGTTCACGGCTGGGAAGATGCGCTTGTCGGCCATTTCGCGGTCAAGCACGATCTCTGAGTTACCCGTCCCTTTGAACTCCTCAAAGATGACATCGTCCATGCGGCTACCTGTTTCAATCAAGGCCGTGGCGATGATGGTAAGGGAGCCGCCGCCTTCGATATTGCGGGCGGCGCCAAAGATGCGGCGCGGGACCTTGAGGGCGTTGGCGTCGAGCCCGCCCGAGAGCGTCCGTCCACTGCCATTCACGAACAGGTTGAAGGTGCGCCCCAGGCGCGTGAGCGAGTCCAGGAGCAGGACCACGTCTTTCTTGAGCTCCACCAGCCGCTTGGCGTACTCCAGGGCCAGCGTGGACACGCGCACGTGATTGTCATCGCCCCGGTCATTGGAGGAGGCGAAGACTTGTGCTTTCGTGGAGCGCTTGAAGTCGGTGACCTCTTCCGGCCGCTCGTCGACCAGCAGACACACCAACTCCACTTCCTCGTGGTTTTTGGAGACGCCAGCGGCAATTTCCTTCAGCAGGACCGTCTTACCGGTGCGTGGGGGAGCCACGATCAGGGCGCGTTGGCCCTTGCCGAGCGGGGCAACGAGGTCAACGACGCGCATGTCCACATCGTCAGATCCTGTCACCAGGTTCAGCTTCTCATTGGGATAGATGATCTGCCCGTTGTCAAAGTCGCGGGTGGTGGCCCAGTTCTTGGGCTCCACATCCATGATCTTGTGAACTTGGTCGACTTGCATATCGCCCTTCCGGCCGGGCTTCAGGGTGCCGTCAAGGACGACGCCGTCGCGCAGGTTATTCTTCCGGATGACGGGCGGTGAGCAGAATGGATCGCTGTCGCCTTTGCGCAGATCGTGACGGAGTTCGCGGATGAACCCGAAGTTCTTGTCGCCAATGAACTCGAGCATCCCGCGAAATTCCGGATTTTTGGACTTCTTCTTAGACATAAAAAACGATGTTGCTTTGGGTTGTGATAAGTAGTACCTCGCCGCTTGGCCGCCGTGGGGTAGCGCGACTGCGTGGCAGACACGTCCTGCCTGATGTTTGACCTGACGGGTCAGTGGATAGCGTACACCTGTAGCTACGTGTGTTGCAGAAAGGTGCAGCGTGCTACGGGGCGCAGGCCCTTGCGATGACGTAAACCGTACGCCAAGCGCTACTTTTGAAGCTATTGTAGCACGGAGTAGCGGAGCCGGGTGGACAGCTGTGCGGCCGCACCGCAGGATTCACACATCCGCGTGCACCATAAAAAACAGTCGAATGGGCCATGGGGGCATGCAAGGCACCGCGGCCCTCCAGCGGCGATTTATCTGCCAACAGCCATGCAAGACGCGAGAGACAGGAGCAAGGCGGTACCGCGTTATCGTCTTCGGTTAGTGCCGACTGGCAAACCGAGGTAAACTCCTTCTCAGTGGTTAGGAACGACGCTCAAGATAGATGGTTTCCGGGTCACCGTCAAGTCTCAGGCCCTGCGGTACGCGACAACTACCGATTTTTCCACACAAAGCCGTTGATCAAGCGTCGTCCATGGTAGAAGCTGTACACGTTGACCGCGCCGGTCCTGCCACTGCGCCGCCCGTGCTGCTCCTGCATGGATGGGGAAGCAGCGCGGCGCTCATGCGCCCCCTCACGGATGCCCTCGCGGACACGTTTGCGGTGTATGTGCTGGATCTACCGGGCCACGGCCACTCGCCCTCACCGCCAGAACCGTGGGGTATCGACGCTCACATGCGCTTGGTGCGGGATGTCATTTACGACCGTATCCATCCCACACACGGCACAGCCCCGCTGCCCATCATCGGGCACTCCAATGGCGGGCGCATCGCGCTGTTCCTGGCGGCCGATCCGGAAGCACAGGCGCTCGTCGACCGCCTCGTCCTGATCAGCCCGTCGGGTATTCCGCGCAAGCGTAGCGCCAGTGTTAACGCACGCCGCATGATTGCCAAGCTCGTGAAAGCCCCGTTTACTTGGCTGCCTGAGCCTCTACGCAGCCCCGCCACCGACTGGCTCCACCACAGCCTGCTCTGGCGCGCGCTGGGCTCCTCGGATTACCGAGCGCTTGACGGCGTCATGCGCGCGACGTTCGTCCGCGTCGTCAACAGCTACGTGGATGACCGACTTGACCAGATTGCCGCGCCCACGCTGCTCTTCTGGGGTACGAATGATGAGGCTATCACCCGAGAGCAAATGCGCAAGCTGGAAGAAGGCCTGCCTGATGCGGGATTAGTGCCGCTGGACGGCGCAGGACACTATGGCTATCTTGATGCCCCCGGTCCTATTGTTGCCGGGATTCGGCACTTCCTCCGCGACTATGCAGGGTCAGCAGCGGAAGCCTCCGAAGCCTCATCGGCGGCGTGACGCGCGGCCTTGCTCTGCATTCACTTCTTGTTTCGATCACGCATGCTCCTCGTTCTTCTTACCGTCTTGGCGACCGGTTTCGCTGGCTGGCGCCTCTGGCGGCGCCTTCGGTTTTTCCTGCACATGGCTCAGCTGGAAGGCTACCGCCCGTCGCGGCTACGGCACTGGCTGTGGGACCATCGTGCGCTGTTGATGCGGCCCTCACATGTGGCGGGTGTTGTTGTGCTTAGCGGGGCTGTGCTCCTTTGGGGGAGCGTGCCCGCTCGGACGGTGACCACTGTGGCGCTCATCCTCTGGCCGCTGGTGTTTATCTCCTCCCGGCGCTATCGCAGCACCAAGGAGAAGAAGCCGCTGGCCTTTACCGCGCGGCTGCAGCGTCTGTTGGGGACGGCTACGGTTCTGGCCCTGCTGGTTGTAGGGACCGGTGCGGCAGCCGGCGGGCTAATAGGGGCGCCCGAGGGCTATCTTTCTTTCCTCGCCGGGCTGCTGCTGGCCGATCTGGGCGCGCCGTTCTGGGTGTTGGCTGCCACCGCGCTAAATCTGCCCGTGGAGCGGTACGTGCAGGAAGGGTTCAAGCGGCAGGCGCGGGCTACGATTCAGGACCGACCCGATCTGCTGGTGCTGGGCATCACGGGATCGTATGGCAAGACGAGCACCAAATTTATTGTCGCGGAAATTTTGCGGCAGCGGTTCAACGTGTGTGCCACGCCCAGCTCGTATAACACCCCGATGGGCCTATGTATCGTCATCAACAATAAGCTACGGCCGGAGCACCAGGTGTTGGTGCTGGAGATGGGCATACGCTATCCTGGCGATATCGCAGAGCTGTGCGCGATTGCGCGACCGGAGCTTGCCATCGTGACGAGTGTAGGGCCAGCCCATCTCGAAACAATGGGGACCATAGAAGCCATCGCGGACGAAAAGGCGGATATTGTCCGGTATGCCGCACCGGGCGCACCCGTTGTGCTCAACATGGATGATGAACGGGTGGCGGCGATGGCCTCGGAGGCGACGGGGCCCGTCTGGCGTGTCTCTGCATCCGGCCATCCCGAGGCGGATATCTCGGCGTCGAACATCGCGTATGGGCCGGAGGGGACGGCGTTTACCGTGACAGACGATACGGGCACCACGGCCACATTTCGGACCGAGCTGCTCGGGCAGCACAATGTGCTCAACATCCTCTTGGGCGTGGCGGTGGGGCGGCAGCAGGGCCTGCGCCTGCGGCAGATCGCGCATGCGGTCCGGCGGGTAGCGCCCGTGGAGCATCGCTTGCAGCTGCGCCAGCAAGGGCCCATTACCGTCATCGACGATGCCTTCAACTCCAACCCCGTTGGGGCGCGCAATGCCCTGGCGATCCTCGGGCAGTTTGATACGGGGCGGCGGGTGATCGTGACGCCCGGTATGGTGGAGCTGGGGGCGCGGCAGGCGGAGGAAAACCATGAGCTGGGACGGCACATGGCCGATCACGTAGATCTTGCCGTGCTCGTGGGAGAGGAGCAGACGCGGCCCATCCGCGAAGGACTGCAGGCGGCCAACTTTCCGGACGAATCCGTGCGTACCTTCGACACCCTGTTCGATGCGCAGGCCTTCCTCAAAGCCTACACGCGCAAAGGCGACGTCGTGCTCTACGAAAATGACCTGCCGGACCAGTACGATGTGTAGCTGTGAATAGCAGGTATCCGCCGGCTATGCCTCATCCAGTGTCTCGCTGTACAGCGCATCGAAGGTTTCCTGGGCCTCCACCGTGGCGCGGCGCATCAAGTCTTCGGCGGCAGCAGTGTCTCGGGCAGCCAGGCAGGCGAGTAGCTCGTCGGTGTGGAGGGCCCGGGCGGCCGTGGCACAGGCTTCCCAGCTCAGGATGCTGCGCACCACCCGGTCGATGGCCTGCGCCTCATTGTCGTACGGGCGCGGCTGCATGTCGTGGCCCTTCCAGCGCGCGTACCCGGCCTCCTGCATGAGACCGGCGATGGCGATGTTCATGCCGTTCACCCGGGTGCCATGGTCGATGTCGTACCGGCCTGGGCCGCCCAGGATGATGCCGTCGTTGTAGCCCTGGCTGTTGAGGTGGGTGTGCACCATCATGCCGTGGTCCAGTTCTTCCACAGTATCGTGGACGTGGTCCAGCCCGATCATTTCGGAGTGTCCGATTTCCTTGTTGATGCCCTTCTTTTCCAGCGATACGTCGTACTCAGCAGCCAGCCGGTGCCAGATCAGCGCGGCGCTGGCCACGGTGGGCAACAGCATGGCCGGGTGGCCCTCATTGGGCTTCGGCTCCAGCCCGATGAAGAGCTCGCCGCCGTGCGCGGCCTCCGTCTCACACAAGGCCGCCAGCCCGTCTTTCAGGTGATTGTACATGGCACGAATGCCCACCGTCGCGAGGTCGTACCCAAAGCTGCCGTTCCAGATGACGAGGGTGGGGGCCTGCGCGGGGTCCTCATGCCAGGCAGGTCGTAGGGGCCCGTAGGCCAGAGCCACGCACCGATCGCCGAACGCCCGCGCCTGCTCCCGCTCGTTGTCGTCCAGTGACGCCATGCCGCCGTAGGCAAAATGGTGATGCGCCCCGGGCGTGAGCATCGCGAGGTGCAAGCCCGTCTCGTTGAGAGCCTCGACTACCGCTGAGGCGTTGTCTTCGTGCACCTCGTTGTCGTAATGGAGCTCAACGCCCAGCTCTACATACTCCGGCAGCTTCGGGCGAATCTCGTCGGCGATGAGGTGAATGAAGTCCACCGTTGAAAACCGATCGGGGCGCCAGGAGGGGCGGATGTCGGCGGGGACGAACCCGCCTTTGCCCGGGTTGAAGGTCCAGCGGCAAACGCTGTGCGGGGAAGACGTCATGGGGTTGAGGAAGCGGGGTAGGGGGCAGCGAGGGTGTGATCCAGCATGTCAGTCCAGCGGTGATAGAGCGCCTGTAGCGGTGCACGCAGCGCGTCATCCGGCTCCACGCGTTGCACCGGGTCGAGGCCTACAAAGGCATCGTCCAGCGTGTCGTAATAGCCGATACCCACGCCTGCGCCGCGTGCCGCCCCCTGGGCACCATCCGTGTTCATGAGCTCCACGGTAGCGCCGGTAAGGGTGGCAAAGGTACGGGTGAAGAGGGCACTCTGAAACAGGTTGGCGTTCCCGGCGCGGATGAGGGTCGGCTGGAGGTTCATCGCACCAAACGCTTCCAGTCCGTGCACAAGAGCACATGCGATGCCCTCCTGGGCGGCTCGGAGGACGTGCCCCCGATCGTGCGTGTTGAAGTGGAGGTTGTGCAGCGAGGCTCCGGGCGTCTGGTTTCGTAGGGTGCGTTCAGCCCCATTGCCATAGGGCAGCAGGAGGAGTCCTTCCGCACCGGGCGGGGCCAGGCGGGCGGCGCTGTTCATGGCTTCGTAGCGGGTCTGCCCGTCGAATGCGTCGCGCAGCCAGCGGTACAGAATGCCAGCGCCGTTAACGCAGAGCAACACGCCGTAGCGGGGAGCATCGGGCTGGTGGTTGACATGGAGGAAGGTGTTGACGCGTAGCTCAGGGTCGTACCCGGCATGGTCGGTGATGCCGTACACCACGCCAGAAGTCCCGGCTGTAGCCGCCAGCTGGCCGGGCGCGGTTACGCCCAGCGAGAGCGCGTTATTTGGCTGATCGCCAGCCCGGTAGGCTACCGGGATGTCAGAGCGAAGGCCAAGCGCCTCTGCCGCATCCTCAGTAAGTGTACCCTGCACGCCAAACGTGGGCGCGATAGGCGGAAGCACATCGGGCGAGATGCCCCAGTGCTCCAGCAAAAAAGCTGCGGGGGCTTCCGTTTCTACGTTCCAGAGGGTGCCTTCCGAGAGGCCCGAGGGCGTGGTCCGTGCCTCCCCGGTCATGCGGAGCGCAAGGTAGTCGCCAGGCAGCATGGCATAGCGCACGCGGTTGAAGATGTCCGGCTCGTGCTGCTGCACCCACCGCAGTTTGGACGCGGTAAAATTCCCGGGTGCGTTCAGTAAGGTCCGCAAGCAACGCTCCGGTCCAATCTTGCGAAACGCCTCCTGGCCGACGTCTACAGCCCGGCTATCACACCAGATGATGGATGGGCGGAGCGGCTGCAACGCGTCGTCTACCACTACAAGCCCGTGCATCTGATAGGCGATGCCGATGCCCCAGACATCTTCTGCACGCACCCCCGCGTTCTGCATCACCAGCCGCGAGGCTTTGCAGAGGGAGGTCCACCACAGGTCTGGATGCTGCTCGGCCCAACCAGGACGGGCCGCTTCCATGGGCAAGCTGCCGTCTTCTGGAGCCGTGGCCCGTGCGATGCAGGTGCCGGAATCGGCCGCCACAAGGGCAGCCTTTACGGCAGAGCTTCCAACATCAAATCCAAGCAGGTACATGAGAAGCGTGGGCCGGCTGCGGGAAAGTGATGATGCTACACGACCGTAAGATAGCAGCTGTCGCGCGAACTGCAAAGCACAAGGCAATGCAGGGCCGGCATCGTTCGATGGATTTTCGTATGCGAGGGGTGGGCGTTGGGCGGCGCCTTTCGCATCTTGCGAAGCGTACCACGTTTTCTTTCATCCGATGATACGGCCGTATGCCCACACTCGATATCGAACAGCGTTTTTGGTCTACGGGATATACCCATATCGCAGGGCTGGACGAGGCGGGGCGTGGGTGCCTGGCCGGACCCGTCGTGGCCGCGGCTGTCATTTTCCCGCAAGCTACAGCGATCCCCGGGGTAGCGGACAGCAAGCGGCTCTCGAAGAAGGTCCGCGAAGACCTGCTTCAGTCCATCGAAGATCAGGCGCTGGGCGTAAGCATCGGGGTCTGTTCTCCCCAGGAAATCGACCGTCTCAACATCTTGCATGCGGCGATGGAGGCCATGCGCCGGGCGACGACCAACCTGCAGCCCGGGCCTGACTTTCTGCTCGTGGATGGCAATCGCTGCTTCCCAGATTCTCCATGGCCGTTCGAGACGGTGGTGAAGGGAGATGACAAGAGCCACGTTATCGCAGCGGCGTCGATCGTCGCCAAGGTCACGCGCGACCGCATGATGCGTGAGATCCACGAGGAGTACCCGGCGTACGGCTGGGACACGAATGTGGGCTACCCCACCAAAGCCCATTACGCCGCGCTTGAAGCCCACGGCAGCACGCCGTACCACCGGCAGTCGTTTCGCTTGGGGGCGCGCACCTGATCGGTCAGGACGCTGCCTCGGTGAGGCGGGCGCGCAGCGAGGTGAAGTACGATGGGGCCTGAAGCAGCCGACTGCCATACCATGAAAACAGCTCACCGTCCACCACCTGCACCTGCGTGTGGGGCAGGGCCTCGCGGACCTCGTCGGCAAACCGTGGACGGTCAAACGGGAACGGCTCGGAGGCGAGGAGTACGGCGTCCAGATTAAGCGCGCCAAGGTCCTGCAGCGTGACCTCGGGGTAGCGCTGCTGGTCGGCGAAGGCGTTTACGAAGCCAGCACGGCGCAGCATGGCATGGATGAAGGTGTCGCCCCCCACGCTCATGTAGGGGGCACGCCAGATCAGGTAGGCCACGCGCAGTGGGGGCGCTGCCGGAAGAGCAGCAAACGCGGCATCAATCTCCGATGCCAGCGCGTCGGCCCGAGGCGTGGTGCCGGTCAGCCGACCCACAGAGCGAATCATGCCAAGCGCATCTGGCAGCGTGGCGACGTCGCTGACGTAGACCGGCGCTGTGGCGTCAAGTGCTTCCACCATCGCGGGCGTGTTCTCCTCTTTGTTGGCCAGCACGAGGTCGGGCGCCAGCGCCTCGATCGCGTCGTCGCTTAGTTGCTTCGTGCCTCCGACCACGGTCTTTTCGTTGCGCCATCCCTCAGGATGGACGCAAAAGCGCGTTATGCCCACGACCCGGTCGCTGAGGCCGAGATCCGCAAGCAGTTCCGTCTGGCTCGGGACCAGCGATACGATGCGCTTCGGCGGAGCATCCACACGTAGCCGCCGGCCCAGCGCGTCAGTGGTGACAACAGGGAACGCATGTCGGTCCATGGAGGAGGGGCGGCGTGAACAGGAGAGGGGTTATACAAAGACGCTGATGACAAAGAGCAGGAGCCCCACGGCGACGCCCACGACCGCCACCTGGTTGAAGATCTCCAGATCGAGGCCTGTGACGTACGTCAAGGGATTCCGGGTGCCGAGGAGGAGTCCAGCGGTCCCCAGCGAGGCCTCGTAGGCGGCATCTACATACGCGTCGGCTTGGAGGCTTTGGGTCGCAAGGCCCAAAAGGATGATGCTGAAAAGAATAAAGATACCATCCATCCAGGCGAACGCTGGACGTTCCGTTTCCTCGTTAGGATCTGAGCCGTGTGGGGCAGAAGTTGGCATAGGGTCAGGACCCGCGCTGTAGGGATCACATCACACGGTCTACGACCGATCCGAAGGGGAGGAAGAAGCCGGAGATGAGGTCCCAGCGGCCGTTGTTGAGGCCTCTGCCGGTTCTTCGCGCGTTGACGGCTCTCCTGAGCTATCCCGCCGCAGGAGATCGGAGCTCTCCGCCTCCATTTCCTCAGGCACGATGCCGAGCCGCTCCGCGCGCTTGCGCCATTGCTCTCGGGCCAGCTTCTGCATGTCATCAACCGAATCCACCTCGTCCACAATCTCCAGCCCCAGCAGGGTTTCGACGACATCCTCCAGGGTGACGATTCCCGCCATGCCGCCATACTCGTCGACGACCAGCGCGATGTGGGCCGACTGGTCCAGCAACCGCTCGAAGAGGTCGAGGAGCGGAAGCGATTCGGGCACCACTTCAAGGTCACGACGGAGGGCTTCGAGGGGCTCATCGTAGTGTTCCTGTGCGGCCTGCAACAAGATATCGTCCTTCAGGACAAACCCGGTGATATCCTCTCGCGTCTCGGCGTGTACGGGGAGCCGGGAAAAGCGGAAGCTATCATGGCTCTCGATCACCTCGCCTACGGTCTGGTCCTGGGGCAGCGTAACCACAACTGTTCGGGGCGTCATGACATCGCGCACGCGCAGGCTGCTAAACCGCAGCAGGTTGTGCAAGATGCGCGACTCTTCAACCTCAAACACGCCCTCCTTGGTGCCAAGGTCTGCCAGGGCGGTCAGTTCGTCGCGGCGGACGGAGGCTTCATCCTTCCCAGACGAGAGCAGCCGGCTCAGGCCGCGGGAAAGCTGCACGAGCGGCCACATCGACCAGATGATGGGGGGCAGTATCCGGACCATCACTGGGCTGAGCTGACGCCAGTACACAGCGCCGAGAGTTTTCGGAATGATCTCCGAAAGCACCAGCACGAGGAAGGTCAGCACGGCCGAGGTGACGCCAACGAGACCATCGCCAAACACGACCGCTGCCTGAGCTCCCACGCCCACCGCCCCCACCGTATGGGCAATGGTGTTTAGACTAAGGATCGCGGAGAGGGGCCGATCAATATCATTTTTGTAGTACTGCAAACGCTTTCCGGTAACCGTATCTGCCCTGGCTTGGGCCGCTACGAAGGAAGGCGTCGTGCTCAACAGCGCAGCCTCAAGGATAGAGCATAAAAACGACACGCCCAGGACCAACGCAGCGTAGAGCAACAACAGGGTCATGGGTCAGCGCGAGGAAGTGGAGATATAGAGAGTAAAAAAAGGACGTGTGCAGCACGTCCCGGTCCGAGGGTGCGTATGCCAGGTGCCTGTGTTGGTTTCGGCAGGGCCATCGCTACGCTGAGCCGTCACCTGTACCGTCAGTGCCTGAAGGTTCGGTTGGCTTGGACGTGGAGGGGTCGCGCGAGGCGCCGTCTCCCTCGAAGACCGGAGACACCTCCTCCTCCGCATGTGCGGCACCATCGCCTGCGTGGGCCTCCTCCTGTGGGCCCTGCAAGCCGAAGAGGGTGCTGAAGCGTGCGCCGAGCGACTCGAACACAGAGAAGATCGTCGGCACCACCAGCAAGGTGATGAAGAGTGCGAAGAGCAACCCTCCAATGATGGACGTGCCCATGGGACCCCAGAATTGGGTGTTCTGCGAGCCCAACTGGAAGTCCGGCTCTAAGCTCGCCAAAAGGCCCACGAAGTCAATCTGAATACCAAACGTCAGTGGAATCAGTGCCAAGATGGTTGTGAGGGCTGTAAGCAACACCGGCCGCAGGCGGTTTACGCCGCCCACAATGATCGATTGGTTGTTGCTGTAGCCTTGCCGTCTTAGTTGCTGAATGTAATCCAGCAGTACGATGTTGTTGTTTACCAGGATGCCAAATAAGCTGATAATGCCGACGAAGACCATCAGGCCAAAGGGCGTTTGGCTGACGAGCAGTGTAAAGATGACGCCGATCTGGCTCAGCCCCACCGCCAGGAGCACAATGAGTGGGGCCGAGAGGGAATTGAACTTTGCCACGGTGACGAGGAAGATCAGCATGACCCCGGCCAGCAGCGCAAATACCAGGAAACCAAACGCCTCGTCCTGGTCCTGCTGCTCGCCCGTGTAGGCCAGGGCATAGCCCGGCGGCAAGTCGTTGCGAAATTCCGTCAGTTCCTCTTGCACTTGCTGTAGCACCTCCTGGCCCGTGAACCCGGGTGCGTTGCGTCCTTCAATCACGGCCACGCGTTGCAGATTGAGCCGGGTAATAGACCCCAGCCCACTGGTTTCGATGAAGTCAGCGACAGAAGCGAGCGGGATCTGCTCGCCGGTTTGTGGCTGCAAAATGTTGAGCGTCTCCAGCGTTTCGAGGTTGCTTCGCTGCTCGGGTGCGAGGCGGACGGTCACGTCGTAGTCGTCATCGCCCACCCGGTAGGTGCTGGCCTCTGTGCCCGCGATGGCTGCCCGGACGGTTTGCCCGATCTGGCCGGTGGAGAGCCCGTAGCTGGACGCGCGTTCCCGGTCGATGGCCACGCGGAGCTCGGGGCGGCCCAGCTCCAGATTGTCGCGCAGGTCAACGAGCCCTTGAATCTGGCCCGCCTCTGAGGCCTGGTTGAGGATAGACTGCGCCTCGTTGGCCAGGCGCACGATCTCATCGTAGTCGGAGCCGGTAATCTCGATATTAACCGGTGGACCGGTGGGCGGGCCTAACTCGTCTTGCTGGACGTCCAGGGTTACATCAGGCAGCACCCCCATGATCGCCTCGCGCACTTTGGCCAGCGTAGTCGCGCTGGCCTCCACGCGATCACCGTAATCCACCAAATTCAAGGTGACGCGGGAGCGCTCTGGCAGGGGTTGACCCGCCGCAAAGTCGCCGGAGCCGGTCACCCCGACGTTGGTGAGCATATTTTCTACGTTTTGTTGCACCAAGGCGTCGTCATCCAGAAGCTCAAGCAGGTGAGCATCGGCACGGGCAGCGAGGCGGTCGGTGGCATCGATGTTGGTGCCGAGCGGGGCTTCCATGTTGATGCGAACCTGGTTGGGATCCGTATCGGGGAAGAACTCGACACCTGTCGGGGCCAACGCAAACAGCAGCCCAAGCGCAAGTCCTCCGCCCAGGGTGGTGTTCAGGAGCAGTGCCCGGTTGTCGGTGAGGAGGCGGAAGTGTCCCACGAGGGCCCCGGCAAGTCCGACGCCCGCGATGACGAGGGGCAGGACCATGAGCAGCAGAAACGTCCGCACGGCCAATCCTTCCCCAAGCGCAAAGGTGAGTCCGAGGAGCAGTGCCATGATTGCCCCCAGCGCAAGCCCAGACCGCACCGCCCACCAGCCGCCCCGTACGAGGCACTCGACGGAATGCACCAGGATACCCAGCAGGCCGACGGCTACGGCAAGGCCTCCGGGAACGAGCAAGATCAGCGCCGCCGTCGTGCTTACCAAAGTGGTGAGGCCGCCCAGCACGAGGAGCAGGAGCCCCCCGGTAAAGGCGCCTAAGGCCGCGGTGTTACGCGCCATCGCACGAGGTGCCGAGTAGTCTCGATCCAGCACCCACGTCAGCACCATGCGATGGGCGGCCAGGAGCCGGGGCATAAGGCGCTGCATGAACAAGTCGGAGACGGGCGCAAAGGCGTACCGAAAGAAGAGGTAGGCGATGGGTATGGCCAGGGCCAGTACCAAGACCGTCTGCCAGTTGGCGAAGCCCAGCACCAGCACGCCCAGCGCCAGCGCGCCATAGATGATGTACCATCCGGCACGGGGGATCGGGGCGGGCTCTTCGTCTGGGGTGCGCCCAAAAATGGCCATGAGGGCCGGACTGACAAACACCGCTACGAAGAGCGACGACAGCAGCGCAATGATCAGCGTAAGGGGAAGAAAGCTCATAAACTCACCCGTCAGCCCGGGCCAGAACAGCAGCGGCGCAAAGGTGAGGCAGGTGGTGAGGGTGGCCACGGTAATCGCACCTGCAAACTCGCTCGCGCCCTGCCGCGCCGCCTCCAGCCGCCCCATACCGTCCTCGCGCAAGCGGTAGATGTTTTCGACGATCACGATCGCGTTATCCACCAAAATGCCGAGCGCGATGATTAGCGTGAAGAGGACGATGAAGTTGAGCGTAATGCCCATGGCCTGCAGGATCAGGACCGACATAAACATCGACAGCGGAATAGCGATCGCCACGAGCGAAGCGTTCCGCACCCCAAGGAAGAACAGCAGCACCAGCACCACAAAAAGCAGCCCGCTGATGATGTTATTTTCCAGGTCGCTGACGAGCTCCTCTACATCCTCGCTCTGGTCGCTGGTGACGACCCACTCGGTGCCGCTGGGGAAGACGAACTCGTCCAGCGCGGCTCGTACCCCTGCCGCTGTTTCGAGAATGTTGGACCCGGTGCGCTGCTTGATTTCGAGGCTGATGACCTGGAGCCCGTCGGCGCGGTTTTCCTCCGCGGTCGTAGAGGCTGCGGTATCGCCGTCCCCAACGCCTGCTTCTTGAATCAGGCGGAGGCGCGCGTAGGATGACCGATCCTCTACGCCAAACCTGACGTCGGCTACGTCCCGCAGGTACACGGGCACGCCATTTGGAGCGGCAACTACAAAGGCGTTGAGCTCGTCCGGGTCAGAGATTTCCCCGTCGACGCGGATCAGGTAGTTCTGGCGATCGATATCGATCGAGCCTCCCGGCACATTGACGTTCTCGCGCTGAATGGCCTGGGTGAGGGCGTTGAACGATAGCCCATAGGCCTGCAGGGCGTTGAGATCCACATTGACCTGCACCTCCCGTTCAATGCCCCCGATGACGTCCACTTCGAGTACGCCGTTCACCACCTCCAGGGCGTCCTCCAGATCTTCCGCTACGCGTTGCAGCCGGGTAATGGAGTACGACCCGGCCAGGTTGATCGTCATGATCGGAAATTCCGACAGGTCGACCTCATTAACCACCGGCTCCTCCACATTCGAGGGCAACTCCGGCCGCGCCTGATCGACGCGATCCCGCACGCGCTGGAAGGCTTCGTTTGTGTCGGTTCCCGGAAGAAACTCCATCACCAGGATGGAGGCTCCTTCCGTTGAGGTGGAGCGGATCTCGTCGATGCCCGTGATGCCCTGCATCTCCTGCTCGATGGGCTGGGTGATGAGGCCCTCCACATCAGTCGGGCTGGCGCCCGGAAAAATGGTCGAGACGATGATGATAGGGATCTCGATCTCGGGGTTGGCCTCCTTCGGGATCGTGAGGTAACTGGCCAGCCCGCCGAACGTAAGCAGGACCACCAGCACGAGCACGGCAGTGCGGAAGGAGACGGAAAGGTTGCTCAGATTCATGGCGGAGCGGGGAAGCAAGGGAAGAACATTAACGGGGCAGCGCTACCGGGAGGCCTGCGTGGACCGGGGTTGCATCAGGGCATCATCCAGGGTGGCGTACGTCTGGCGCACCTCCACGCGGTCGTCCCCGGAAATAGCGCGTTGGCCCGCGACCACCAGGCGTTCGTCAGGGGATAGCCCATCGAGCACCACCAGCTTTCCTTCAAAGGAGGGACCCGTTTCGATGATGCGACTCCCGACCCGGTTGTCTTCTCCTACTACGTAGACGAGCGTCCCTTCGTCATCGTCCACCGTGGCTCGTTGGGGGATGACGACAACGTCAGAGAAGGTTTCCAGCGGAATTGCCACGCGCGCCGTCATGGCCGGGCGCAGGCGGCCGTCTACGTTCGGAAACGCTACCTCCACCGGGATGGTGCGGCTGCCGGGCGCGATGGTGCGCCCCACGAATAGCGTGCGGCCTTCAAACGTGTCGCCCGGGTAGGCTCGGAACGTGGCCTCAACCGCGGTCCCGACCTGCAGCTGACCCATGTAGCGCTCGGCCACACCAATTTCAGCCCGCATGCTGTCGGTATCCACAATGCGAATAATGGGCATGCCGGGGGTTACCTGCTCGCCGCGCTGAGCGAAGTGGGCCTCCACCCGCCCGGCGAACGGCGCGGTGATCCGCGTGCGGCGCAGGCGCTCGCGGGCCTGGTCCAGGGCGCTCTGCGCCTGCGCCACGCCGGCTTCGGCGCTGCTCAGCTCGGCCTGTACCCGCTCGAACTCAATGGCGCTGATGATGGAGTCGCGGTGCAGGGGCTCCTGCCGATTGAACGCATCCTGCGCCAAGTTGCGCTGCGTTTCAGTGGATTGCAGTTGCGCCTCCGCCTGGCGCACAGCCGCCTGGACCTCGCTGGGGTCGATGGTGGCCACGCGCTCATTGGCTGCCACCTCGCGTCCCAAGTCGTGTCGCGACAGGAGGGTGCCTCCAATCTCTGCCGATATGGTGGCGTCGTCCAACGCACGTAGGGTACCGGTGACTTGCAGCCGGTCCTCGAAGTCCATGGTTTGCACCGTGTAGACATCCACCGGAAGCGCGCGCGGCGTATCTGACGTCGATTCATCCGCTGTATCCGATCCATTACAGCCCACCAGGGGTAGCGTCAGGAGCAGGGCTACCAGCAGGGGGAGGGGCGTCCGCGAAGAAGAGGGAAGAGAAAACATGGGTACCATGGATACCATCTGATAGATGTTTGGCAAGGGGCGCCTCAGTTGCGGCTTGCCTGAAAAAGGTTGGTGTCACCAAACGGCATGTGGGGCTCACCGATGGCGGTGCCCAGTTCGCTTAGGGCAATGGCGTAATCGTACAGGGCCTGCAGGTAGTTGAGGCGGCTCTCGTCCAGCTGCTGAGAAGCCTCCCGCTCCTCAATGGGACGGGCGACCCCTTCGCCCAGGCGCTTGACTGCGAACTCGTAGTTGAGCTCTGCCGTCTCCACGTTACGCTCCTGGCTCTGGATGCGCTGTTCGGCCGTGCGGAGGTTGCGTACGGCGCGCTCCACCTCGAGGACAATCGCCTGCTCCAGTTCGTCGCGTTGCACCTCTGCCCGGCGGATCTCAATCGCGTTGCGTTGCAGCTGTGCACTTGTCTGGCCGCCGGTGAAGATATTCCAGGATAGGCTGATGCCGACGTTAAGCGCCGGATCCCAAAAAGAGGAGTCAAAGAAGCCGCGGTTCTCAACCTCAAAGCCGAACGGGTCATCGGGGTCGGAGCGCACGAGCTGCCGGTCGTCCGGCACGGTTCCGACGTAGTTTAGATTGGCAAACGCGCGCACCGTGGGGAGTCGCTGCCCCCGCGTGATGCTGCGTTGGATCTCGTTGAGTTCGATGGCAAGCGCGGCCTGCCGAAGGTCGGGTCGGTTGCGCACAGCACGGGAGATGATATCGTCTATGGCTACCTGCTGGAAGTCGATGGCGTCTGGAAGGTCCTCGACGGAGCCGCGCAACGCTATGGGCGTGTCGATGGGGAGCCCGAGCGCCTGCTTGAGGGCATCAAGCGTGGTTTCCGCTGCATTCTCCGCCTCCAGCAGGCTCGTCTCCAGGTTGGAGAGCTGCACTTCTGCCGAGAGGCGCTCGAACTTGGGCGCCGTGCCCTGACGCACGCGCCGAGCCGTTTCGTTGAGGGTCTCGCGGGTACGCTCCACACTCAGCTGTGTGATGCGCGCCCGGTCCGCCGCCAACTGGGCCTGGTAGAAGCGCTCGCGGACGGTACTGAGCAGGCGCTGTGTCTCCCGGTCAACGCCCCGTTCGGTCACCTCACGGAGCTGCCGTGCTCCCCGAACGGCAGCAAAGGCGCTGGCGCTGTAGAGCGTTTGGTTGAGCGTCAAGCCGCCCCGAAACTGATTTGGCACGGCAAACGGATTGCCGTCATCGGTGCCAACCCCTGCCGCGCCCAGCCCCTCCTGCCGGCGCTGCTGGAATTCGCTCAGCGAGATGGGCTTTGTGTCGGGCACACCGTCGGTACGCGCTTCCTCGTTGAACGCGAGCCAGTCAATCAGGCCAAACGACTGAAACAATCCCCCTGCCTGGCTACCGGCAAACGGGTTCGGTTCCTGAATATTGCGCGTGTACTGCGAACTGAAGCTGAGGCTGGGCAGCACTTGGCCCCAAGCTTCATTGATCTGGGTCTCTGCATCCTCGGCATCAAGGCGGGCCTGGCGCAACGCGTAGTTGTTGAGCAGGGCAATCTCGAGGGCTTCATCGACGGTAAGGACCAGCGGATCTGAGGAGGTTGGAGGGGCATCAAACAGCGTATCCTGGGCTGTGCTGGGCACCGGAGTGGCAAGGGTGTGCCCCATCAGCAGTATGAACGTCAGGAAAGGAAGCAGGCGACGCATAAGGGAGGCAGCAGAATGATATAGCAGGACAGGGGGTGAGGCCTTGGCGCTACGTAGGGGAGGACTGAAGAAGCCCATCAAACAGCAGGGTGGTGAGGAAATCGGCTGCCTCCTCCGCCGTCATGAGGTCGGTGGGGGCTTTATCTTCCCATCGTGTTTCCAGCGTCAGGTGCATCATGAGGCCATCGAGATTGCCCAGTAAGGTGTGGGCAACCGCCTCGACGGGCACGTCGCGGATCGCGCCGGCAGCTTTGGCCTCTTCCAACACCGGCATCAGCACATCCACCATGCGCCGGTACTGCCCCATCAGGTACTGCGAGCGTTCCGGGTCATCACTGAAGAGCATCCGGTTGCACTCCTTCACCACAATGAAAAAGAGCGCACGCCGCTCGATATAGTACGCAAACCCCGCGATGGCCATCTGCCGAAACGAGGCACGCAGGGCAGTGCCAGTAGGGGCTGCCGGATCAAACTGTGCCTGCATGAGGGCGACGATCTCATCATACAGTTCGTCCAAGACTGCAAAGAGAATCCCCTCCTTGCCGTCCTCGAAGTAATTGTAGAGGGTGCCTTTGCCAAACTCAGCCCGTTCCGCGATCTCGTCGATGGTCGCTTTCTCATAGCCATGCTCGGCAAACACCTCGCGGGCTGCTGTTAGGATGGCCGTGCGGCGCATCAAGCGTTCGCGCTCGCGCCGGGAGCTTGGCGCAGTAGAAGAGGACGTGAGCATCGCAGCACGTAAAGGAGAAAAAGCTCGAAGTGACTGACTGGTCATCAGGTGACCAGGTAGTCATGCGTGGCCCTACGACGCTTCAGGGGCTGGGATGCGGCCCTGGGGTGCAGTTTTGTTGAACTCGTGTGCCAAACGTAACGCAGCGGTTATGCCGAGGCACAACCGCTGCGGAAGACTACTGATATGGAGGCTGCGTATACGTTAGGCGTACTCGGAGAGCTGGTGTGCGTGGAGATACTCTACTACGTTTTTGACTTGCTGCGTGCTATCCTTGTGGCAAATCAGGGTGGCATCCTCCGTGTGCACCACCATGGTGTCATGGATGCCTACCAGCACGACCAACCGATCCTCAGCATACACGAGCGATCGGCTGGAGTCGTGGACAATCGTGTTGCCCTGCAAGACGTTACCGTGCTCATCTTTTTCGCGCATCTCGTATACCGCCCGCCAGTCGCCGACGTCGCTCCAGCCAAAGGAGGCAGGCACGACAAACACGGAGTCGGCGCGCTCCATTACGCCGTAGTCGATGGAGATGCGGGGACTTTGCTGAAAGGCCTCGCGCACCGCCGCTTTTTCATCTGGGGTGCCCATGGCATCCTGTGCCGAGGTGAAGGCCTCGTGGGTTTGGGGCAGGTGGGTTTCCATCTGGCCCAGGATAGTGTCTGCTCGCCAAATGAACATGCCGCTGTTCCAGAGGAAGTCGCCGGAGTCCACAAACCGCTCGGCCGTCGCCAGATCGGGCTTTTCAGCAAAGGTGCGGACCGGATGGGGTTGGAGAGAGGCATCAGGGGCGGTGTCTCCATCGAACTGAATGTAGCCGTAGCCTGTCTCTGGATGGGTGGGCGTGACCCCGATGGTGACCAGCGCACCAGGATCTTGCGCTTTTTCGATGGCCACCTGTAGCACACGATGAAACTGCTGCACGTTGCGGATCACATGATCGGCTGGGAGCACCACCATCGTGGCGTCCGGGTCGTCTGCCATGAGCCGTGCCGCCCCGTACGCAATACACGGGGCCGTATTGCGACTGATAGGCTCCGCCAGGATGTTTTCTGGAGGCACGGCAGGGAGCTGTTCCTGCGTCTGCTCCACGTAGCGCTCGTGCGTCACGATCAGGCAGCGCTCCGGCGGAATGAAGCCTTGCAGCCGCGCTACCGTGTTTTGGATGAGGGTGGCATCGCCAAACACGTTGAGAAACTGCTTGGGGCGTTCGCGGCGGCTCATCGGCCAGAAACGGCTGCCGATGCCACCGGCCATGATGACGGCGTAATTCATGGGAGGGGCGTTCTATGAATGAGGCGTTCGGATGCCACGCTGATGGGGCGGATCCAAGGTAGCGCCTGAGCAGCAAAAAGTCAGGTAGCGGTTGCACCGGGCTGGAACCCAAAGGACTCAGGTGCTGAAACCTGCCGCGGTGTGCGAGCCATCGCAAAAGGGCTTGGTGCCGGATTGTCCGCAGCGGCACACGTAGGCCTTTTTGGTGTGGGTGCTTTCCGTGCCTGTTGCCCCTTCCAGCCGAAAGGGACCTTGCAGCGTTGCTGGGCTGCCCTTCTCAAAGATGATGCGCAGCTTTTTCGCCTCGGTCGGAAGCTCATCCGTGCGTGTCATCGCGTCGGGGATTGCGCCGGCATCCTCAAAATCAGATGACGCATGCGAACCATTGCAGAGCGGCATATTGTCCGACTGCCCACAGCGGCACAGCGCCATACGGGTGTCGGTCAGCAGGACATCGCCGTCGGTGTCGACCAACTCCAGGGTGCCGCGCAGCAACAGCGGACCGTTGGGGAAGAGGGTAACGGTGTTTTCGGTGGGAGGCGTCTCGGAGGGCCCGTCGTCGCGGCGCTGGTAGTGCAGGGCACCCGTTGGGCACTGGTGCACGGCGTTTGCAACCGCATCGGCAGATCCCTGCTCTGGGTCGATCCACGGATTCTTTTCCGGGTCGAACACGTCCGGTAGTGCACTCACACAGGCCGCTGCGTGGATG